>CAYHCN010000132.1:0-5447 GCA_964354945.1 uncultured Eubacteriales bacterium | reverse complement strand
CTGCTCTTCGCCGACGCCAAGACCGTCGAGGGCCGCGAGCGCATGGCTGCGATCGCCGCTACGAACGACGGCTTCGAACTGGCGGAGTACGACCTCCGCCTGCGGGGGGAAGGACACATCCTTGGCGACCGCCAGCACGGCCTTCCGGCTTTGCGTCTGGCAAGCGTACTCACTGACGCGCCCCTCATTGAGCAGGCGCGACGCGACGCGACCGAGATCGTCGAAGCTGACCCCCACCTGGTGCGACCCGAGCACCTCCCGCTCCTCCGCGAGGTCAAACGGACCTTCGCGGTCGCGTGGGAGTGGGTGAGCAGCGGGTGAGAATCGTGGGAGGGGCCTTCCGCGGACGCCGCCTATCTGCGCCCTCCGGGACTGATACGAGGCCAACCACGGATCGAGTACGCGAGGCGCTGTTCAGCGCGCTTGTGGCGCGCCTGGGCACCGACCTCGGTGCCCCCCGGGTCCTCGACGCATTCGCGGGGAGCGGCGCACTCGGGCTCGAGGCGCTGTCCCGCGGCGCAGTCGAGGTCACCCTGGTCGAACGGGACCGCAGGGCCCTGCAGGCACTGACCTCCAACATCGAGGCGCTCGGGGTGGGGGATCGCGCTCACGTTCTGCCCGTCGACGCCTTCTCGCTGCCAAAGCGGACCATCCCCGGCGGACCCTTCGCGTTGCTCCTGCTCGACCCGCCGTATAGAATCCCTTCTGCCGAGGTCGCGGCCCTTGTCGAGGGTCTGGCTGCCTCGGGCGCGCTCACGCCGGACTGCGTCGTGACGTGGGAGCATTCGTCGGCGGTCGATCTGTTGTGGCCGGAGGGGTTCTCGGCGGTGTCGTCAAGGCGCTACGGCGACGTGGCGGTTGACATCGCGGAGACGGGGACAGGAGCTACTCGCTCGTGAAGCGCGCCATCGTGCCGGGCACGTTCGACCCGGTGACCTCCGGGCATCTCGACATCATCGAGCGGGCCTCGGGGCTGTTCGACGAGGTCGTGGTCGGCGTAGCGCTGTCGCCCGAGAAGGGTGGCGGACCGCTCTTCGATGTAGCCGAGCGCGCGGACCTGATCCGCAAGGCGTCATCGCACCTCGGGAATGTCTCGGTCCGGCCTTTTGATACGCTATTGGTGGATTTCGCCGAGGAAGTAGGAGCGACGGTCATCATCAAGGGCCTGCGCGTCGTGACCGACTTCGAACGCGAGTTCCAGATGGCTGCCTTGAACTGGAGGCTCGATTCGAAGATCGAGACGATGTTCATCATGGCCATCCCCGAGTACATGTACTTGAGCTCGTCAGCCGTGAAGGAGATAGCGCGGCACGGGGGGTCGGTTCGCGGGCTTGTTCCCGATGTTGTGGTCGAAGCACTGGAGCGCGCGCTCGGTTAGCTCCTAGAGGAGGATCTTGATGGACATCATGGCCTTGATCGACCGTATCGAGGAGATCGTCGACAGCGGACGGGCCGTTCCGCTCTCCCACAACAAGATGGTCGATCCCGACAAGGTCTACGAGATCATCGACGAGATCCGCGCTCAGTTCCCCGACGAGCTCAAACAGGCCCGATGGATCGTCAAGGAGCGCCAGGAGATGCTCGAAGAGGCCGAGAAGGAGGCCAACCGCATCCTCGAGGAGGCTCGCGAGCGCGCCCACCAGCTCGCAAACGAGCAGGAGGTCGTGCGGCTCGCCGAGCAGCAGGCCGCCGACATCATGGACCGCGCCAAGCAGCAGGAGCGCGAGATCCGACTCGGCGCCGAGGACTACGCCGACGAGATGCTCGCCAACCTGGAGGTCAATCTGGGCAAGCTCCTGACCGCTGTCCAGCGCGGACGCGATCGCCTCCAGGGCAAGGTCTCTCAGCGCCAGTAGCCGGGCGGAGCGTCGTTCCGCTCCTTGGATCGTCCGCCCTGGCCGGAAGGTGGCCGTCATGCAGCCATACCCTGTCTCAGTCGCCGAGATCCTCTCCGAGCATGGCGCGACCCTCCATATCGAGGGCGACGTCGACCTCGGTGCATTCACTGTCGGGGAGGAGCCTTTCGAGGGAATCGCTCCTGCCCACTTCGCCCTGGACCTCACCAATACCGGATCGGGCGTCGTCGCGATGGGCGACATCGCCGGTGAGGTGAAGGCCGAATGCGCGAGGTGCCTGCGCGACTTCCCCCTCTTGGTCACGGGCGAGGTCGAGGGATTCTACGTGGAAGCGCGCTACGCCGACGAGATCCCCGAGGAGAGCGACGCGGAACCGGTGGCTGACGACGATACGGTCGATCTTGCTCCGGCCCTTATGAGCGCGATTGCCGTCGAACTCCCCTTTGCGCCGCTGCACGACCCCGAGTGCCAGGGCTTGTGTGCCACCTGCGGCGCCGATCTCAACGAGGGTCCGTGCGCGTGTCAGCACGACACCAGGGGCGCCAGCCCGTTCGCTGCGCTCAAGTCCCTCCTGCCGGACGAGGGCGCCGGTGAAGGCTCCGGGGGCCACGATCCGGACTCTGGGCCTGCCTCCGACGCCTAGGATCAAGGCGTCCAGATTCACTCTCGCACCGCGCGCATTTGTCGTGGTATGATGTCGCGCCGTGCCCGCGGAAGCGGGCCGAGAACCAGCTTCCACCGCCAGACGCGTGCCCTCCGCGCGTCTGTGTGAACCGAAAGGATCTCTACGTCATGGCTGTGCCTAAGCGAAAGACCGGTCGGGCAGTGCGGGACGCGCGACGCGCGACGCACAACCTCTCCGCTCCCGCCGTGTCGGTGTGCCCGCAGTGCCACGAGCCGAAGCTCCCGCATCGCGTGTGCCCGTCGTGCGGCTACTATCGAGGTCGGGAGATCGTCGACACCGAGTAGTCCTTCACATCGCTCCAAGCTGGCGGCCGGCTCTGTCATTATGAGCGCCGGTCGCTTCTCTTTGTGGTGTGCCGGTGCACGGCCGTGCCACACGGCGTCGACGTGCTGCTGATAGTTCGAGCGGGAGAGGGAAACCGTGACCGACGGCAGGCCTGTGTCCATCGCGGTCGACGCGATGGGCGGCGACAACGCTCCAGGCGATATCTTGGCAGGGGTGGCCCGTGCGCTCGGAGCGGACAAGGGCATGACCGTCCTGCTCACTGGCGACGGCGCAATCGTCGGGCCGTTCGCCGCTGGGCACCCCGGCAGGGTCACCGCCGTGCCGACGACTGAGGTCATCGAGATGGGGGAGCACCCCGCCACTGCCGTCCGGTCGAAGAAGGACTCCTCGATCGTGGTCGGGACTCGTCTCGTGCGTGACGGTGAGGCCGAAGCGTTCTTCTCAGCGGGCTCCACCGGTGGTGCGATGGCTGCGGCGACGCTCGTGATGGGGCGGATCAAGGGCGTTCAGCGTCCAGCGATCGCAACCGCACTGCCGACGGTCGGCCCACCCGTCGTCCTCCTCGATGTCGGAGCCAACGCCGACTGCCGGCCCGAACACCTCGTCCAGTTCGCACACATGGGCGCGGCCTACGCCGCGACGGTCCTCGGCAGAGTGAATCCCTGTGTCGCCCTTCTGAACATCGGGGAGGAGCCGACCAAGGGTTCGCAGCTCGCCCTCGACGCCCACCGACTGATGGTCGAGCAGGTACCTTCCTTCGTCGGCAACATTGAAGGTCGGGGAATCCTCGACGGAAACGTCGACGTCATCGTCACGGACGGATTCACCGGCAACGTTGCTCTGAAGCTACTCGAGGGCAGTTCACGCGTACTGCTCGGTCAAGTCAGGCGCGCGATGACATCGACTCCCTGGCGGAAGCTTCTCGCAGCCGGTCTGAGGTCGTCGCTATCGCAGCTCAAGGACCGCCTCGATCCCGACATGTACGGGGGCGCGCCGCTTCTCGGGGTCAACGGGATATGCATCATCGGGCACGGCTCGTCCGGGGCGCTCGCAGTCGAGAACGCACTCAAGGTGGCCGCGCAGGCCGCGCGCGGGAACCTCACGGGGCAGATCGCGGACGCCGTGGCAGGAGACGCACCCACACACTAGGGGCAACCGCATAAACCGACGCTGACACCGTGTCATCCGCTTACCGATACGTGGCGCTTCATCCGACTTTGTGCATATTCATCGTCGACACGGCATGTTCAGCCATGCTAATGTGACGCCAGTTACATAGGCGGTGCGCTACCCTCGAGCGCTGTACCCGCAAGACCCAGTCCGCAATCCCCGAGCATCGGGGTGGCAACCACACCAGGGGTGCACTTGAGTCCGCGCATTTGCCGCGGGCTTTTTGCGTTCGAAGACGGATGCATGGCTGAAGGGCGCCGATCCGGGGGCGGGACGGCATGCGCACGGGGGGATGCAACAGATGAGATGGCGAGCGCGATCGGTGCGAATGCTTCTGATGACGGTTCTCTTTGCGGCCGTTCTCGGAGGAGCGGGCCCGGCATTTGCCGACTCGGCGACAACCTGGACGAGTCAGGCAACGGGCGTGCCCGGGTACCTGGAGGCGTCCTCGTTCTCCGATGGCGCGTACGGTTGGGCTGTAGGGGCCACTGGGCGCATCATCAAGACCACCGACGGTGGCGCGACGTGGGCCAACCAGGCGTCCGGCACGACAGTCAATCTCACCGACGTCTTCTTCACCGATCGTTCGAACGGCTGGGCTGTTGGTGACAACACCGTGCTGCGCACGACCAACGGCGGCAGCACGTGGGCGCCAGTCGCGACCGGCATCCCAAACCCGAGCAACTGGCGGGGGGTCTACTTCGCCTCCCCCAGTACGGGCATCATCGTCGGCGATGGCGGCAAGATCATCCGCACAACCGATGGTGGAGCTTCTTGGACCCTCGTCAACAACGTCGGCAACCAGCTGTACGCGGTCGACGCCTGGGGCAGGACCATGTGGGCTGTTGGCGTCGGTGGTGCCTACGTGAAGTCCACGAACGGCGGTGTCAGCTGGACGTCTGCGCCGATAACCCCGGCCACGAACCTCTACGGTGTCAGCTTCGCGGACCCATCGCACGGTTGGGCGGTCGGGCAGTTCGGGCGGGTCTTCCGGACGACCAACGGTGGTTCCACTTGGAGCCTGCAGACCGTCCCCTCCGGCGCGAACTTCTGGTCGGTCGGCTTCGCCAACGCCTTCGTCGGATGGATCGTCGGTGATTCCGGGACCATCCTTGTCACCCAGAACGGTGGAACCTCGTGGGCGGTCTCGCCGTCACCTACGACCCAGGCGCTCTATGACGTTGACTTCAACACCGCGGGGCACGTCGCTGGTAACGCGGGTACCATGCTCCAAGTCGGGTTCACGTACACTGTCCCGCCGACGGTGGCATCCCAGACTGGCTCGTCCAACTGGTCGTATCAGGACCTCCAGGACGTCATCGCCAAGACCGAGGGTGGCTATGTCGGCTTCACCGGCACCGGTTCGGTCACCACCCAGGTCGACGACCAGAGCGTGCTCGACAACACCACCAGCGTCGTCACGACGACCACGAACGATATCTACACGACCT
>CAYHCN010000131.1:0-5452 GCA_964354945.1 uncultured Eubacteriales bacterium | reverse complement strand
TCACCTACCCGTTCATCACCGGACCCGCGCTCTTCCTCGGCAACTACGGACTGGTGTGGTTCGGGATCTTCTACCAGCTCGCATGGTTCGCGGTGTTCGTGTTCATCTCAGCCCGCATCTTCTCCACCGACCGGGTGCTCACGATGAAGCTGAACTTCGGGAAGCGGCGAAGAGCGAATCGGGAGTCGCCGTAGGCTGCGTCGAGCACCGCGTTCACAGAAGGTGCAGTCCTAAGCCTTGTATTCCTCGAACAGCCGACCCCACTGAGTGTCCCGCCGCACGCGGGCCTGGATCCGCTTGCCCTTCAGCGGCCACCACAAGTAGTCGTGGTACACGAACGAGGCGAACACGAACAGGTACACGAGTGGCGTTCGGAAGAAGAAGCGCTGCAGGGAGCGCAGCGGCCCGAACCACAGCGCGTGGCCGGTGCGCGACGCGAAGTTGTGCCCCACGTGGAAATGCCAGTTCTCCCGAGCGACGTCGTCGTCCCCAACGATCTCGATGTCCCTGACGTCACCACAGCCGAGCCCGCGCTCGTGCGCGAGCCGGATGTACGGGATCGACAACGGATCGAAACCCATGAGCTTCGCGGCGACAGCGTCGATCGCTACCTGATCAGCGCTGGCGAGCAGGACGTTCTTCTCCACGGGCTCCATTGTTCGGGGCCCCGGACCGTTCCCGGCGATCGTCCCGTCCATGACAGCGAAGATGCCCGAGTGTATCTCCTGCTGGATTGCGAGCAGGTCGACTAGCGTCTCGTGTATCCAGGAATGGGTGTAGTGCCTGCGCGTGTTGAGCAGACCGCCGAACGCGTTCTTCATCGCCCCCGTCGTCGTGGTGTAGATGTGGCACTTCACGGTCGGAAGATGCACCACGTTCTTGCCAAAGAAGTAGTCCGGAAGATGAATGCCTTCGGGGAAGACCCTGTGAAGCGCCAACATCTCCGCCTTGGGCTCGTACGGCACCCAACGCACATCTTGGCTGCGGAAGTTGTACAACTCCTCCACGTCGTACGCGGCGTAGATCGGAGCGAGCCTGTTGAGCCGCTCGCCCTTCTCAGGATCTGTCACGACCGTGTTGTTGTGGACCGACACGATCTCGGGGAACCCCGCGCGACGAAGGGTTCGACACACACCCTCGAGCTGCCACGGTGTGGTGTTCGCAGAGAGGTACGGCATGTGCCACGAGATGTTGTCCTTGAGGATCGTCGTCTTCTCGGAAGGCAACGAGGCCGCGTACTCACCGAGACTCATCACGCGCGCGACGTCATCAAGAACGCTGTCGCGGTCGGTTCGTACGATGGCGACTCTCGACATTGCCACCCGTTCTACTAGAGGACGTAGATGATCACGATTGACATCCCGACCCACAGTGCGAGATCGATCTGTATCGGGCGATCCCCCATGAAGACGTCCTCAGGACGCCCTCCGGCATCCTTGCGGAGCACGAGAAGCTGGTACCTGAGCACGCCGTAGATCACGAACGGGATCGTCATCATCATCGCGTAGCCGCGGCCGCGCTGCTCGAAGAACGTGTAGAGAGCGTAGGACGTGATGGTCGCGGCAGACAGGGTCACCAGGAAGCTATCCAGCAACTCGGTCGAGTACTCGGCGAGTACCGGTCTGTGCGCCTCCGAGTCATCGCCCAACAGCGCGAGTTCGTGCCGCCGCTTTGCCGAGGCCAGGAAGAAAGCCAGTAGTCCCGTGCACAAGACGAGCCAGGGACTGACTGGCACATCGATGACCCATGCCCCCGCCACTGCCCGCAGGGTGAATCCCGCGGCGATCGCGAGCATGTCGATGATCACGACGTTCTTCAGCCACAGGATGTAGCAGAGCTGGATCAGGAGGTACCCAACAACGGCACCTAGGAAGCGCTGGCCCAGGAGAGCCGACAGGGCAACACCGCACACAACGGCCGCGAACGCGACGAGGGAGGCCTGTGCAGGGGTGACCGCGCCGGAGGCAACGGGTCGGCTTCGCTTGAGAGGATGGAGCCTGTCGCGGCCGGCGTCGAGAACATCGTTGGCTGCATACAGTCCCGCGGACACAAGACACAACGCCACGAACGCCAAGATCACGCGGAGGAGCTGCGACGGCTCTCCAAGTTCACCGGCGAAGATGATCGCAGCGAATACCGCGAGATTCTTGGTCCACTGCCGCGGTCTGAGCAGGGAGCCCATGTCCTTTGCCCTCACGCCGTGAACCAGTCCTCTCGACAGCCAACGGGCGCGCATTGACACTCACGCCTTGGCGGATGGTACGTGCAATCAGGCGGCCAACGCCACCACGATCACCCCGACTGCGGCGAGCAGGATGCCGAGCCACTGCGCGGGCGTGAGCGACTCGTCGAACATCGCCGTCGCCGCCACAGGCACGCCCACGTAGGTGAGCGCGAACATCGGTGCGGCGAACGACAGCGACACGCGCGAGAGGGCAAAGATCCACACCGCCGCGGAAATCGCATAGAGACCGAGCCCCGCCCAGATCTGCCACTTCGAGCCGACGTCGACTAGGAGCGCCAGCCATGCCCGGAGCCGCACCCGGTTCACCGGGCCAACCCGAGTCATCCCCCATTTCAGCAGAATCTGCCCCGCGACTACGAGGAGCACGGCGTCGACGGTGGCGAAGAAGCCGGCCGCGTTCATGGCCGTCCCTTCCTCGGCGCTAGTCCGAGCCAACCGACCAGCGCAACGCCGACCACGATGAGCGAGACGCCAACCCACTGCATCGGGCTCACAGACTCACCCGATAGCAGCGAAATCACGACGATGAACGCGTAGGCCGAGGCGCTCAGCGGATAGGCTACGGCGAGCTCCATGCGGGACAACACGCCGATCCACACCACCGATGAGAGCCCGTAGAGGACGAGTCCGGTCACCACATCGGGTTGAGCCATGGCGTCGCCGATGGTGGCCAAGAAGCTCTCCCCCGACAAGCTCGCCGCGCCTTGGCGGAGCAGCGTCTGCGCCGCCGCGCCGAGCGCGATCGCGAAGAAGGCGAGGAGCAGCGTGGCCAACGGCACCACCGAGCGCTGAGCCTTGGCGACCTTGCCGATGACGCGGAAGTACGCCCCTATTGTCGGCACAATCTTGATCGCCGACTCCTTGCGCTTTGCGCCGTAGTGGAGCACGAACGGCACTTCGGCGAAGGTGGCGTAGGGGCGGAGCCGTTCGGCTATCTCGACCATGCACCCGAAGCCCGCCTCGCTGACGAAATCGTCGCCGTAGCGCTCGAAGCCCTCGCGCACTACCTCGGAGCGGTAGGCGCGGAAGCCACACGAGTAGTCGCGGACGCCGCGGACGGGGCGCACGAGCAGCACGAGCGCGCTGGCCCCGTAGGACAGGGTTCGGCGGAAGGTCGATAGCCCGTCGACCGCCGAGCCGGGACGGTACCGCGAGGCGATGACAACGTCGTAGCCCTCGTCGAGTTTCGCGAGAATCGCTGGGACGTAGCTCGGATCTTGGGTCAGGTCGGCGTCGAGGGTGACGATGACGTCGTGTGGACCGGAACGCTCGGCAGCCTCCCGGAGCGCGCGCCGAATGGTGCGCCCCAGTCCCTGGTTGGGCTCGTTGCGGAACACGACCACCGGGGCGCAAGACGCACTCGAGCTACGCGCGAGGTCTCCCGTTCCGTCAGAACTGCCGTCGTCGACGATCACGATCTCGCAGTGCCATCCCTGTTCGCGCGAGACGTCGCCGATGCCCGTCATCAGGTCCTCGATCGAGGCGGCCTCGTTGTACGCGGGGATGGCGAAGCGCACTGTTCGACGGGGGCGGGGCGTCTCGGCAGTGCTGGTCGGCACGGGTCTCCAGGACTTCACGGCGGCGGACGGCAGGGGACGCGGGGGAGAACGCACCGATGGTACCGCAGCCGCGAGGCGCGTGCGGCGTATCGAGGGTCACTCAGGCGCGAATCCTGCCCAAAGAAGCGGAGACCCCCGGGTTTCCCCGGGGGCCCCCAACATGAAGAAGGCAGGAAGCGCCCTTACGCGCCCCCCTCGTGGGCGCTCGCGTCTTACAGCGCGGGCCACGGAACACCGTAGTGATCCGCGACGTATCCGGCACTCCCCGACAGTATGTTTACACCTGACGCACCCTTAAATCAACTTAACGCTGCGTCAGGTTCTGGGCGCCCCAGGGGAGCGAAGCGATGCGCGCAGCGGTCTTCCGGGAGCGGTCGCGGCTAGGGTTCGCCGACCTGCTCCGAAGAACCGGAGGAGATCGTGTCGTAGAAAGGCGGGTGCAGCGGAGCGCGCGCGACCGTCGCCAGGAGCAGGACCAGCAGCGCGACAACAACCCCGCCGAGTGCGAGCTGGATCCTCAGCTGACTCTCCTTCTTCGATGCAGGTTGTTGGGCCACCTGCCGCTCCGATCGTAGGTATACTTGCCTGCGTGTTGGTCGACGAAGCACAGTCTAGCGGACGGAAACGCGAACGTGGCCAAGCGAACCAAGCCGAAGAGCAACCCGCCCAAGCGAGAAGTCCCTCAGACCCGCGGCCCCTTGACCTCGCTGCTCCTAGCTTCGGCCGTGGGGCTGTTCATGTACTTGATCGTGTCCAACGGGTTCTTCGTCGTAGGGCGTCCGCTGCTCATCGGGATCCTGCCGGGGCTCGTTGCCGGCATGATCGATGATGATGTCCTGTTGGCGCCGGTCGCCGCGGCCAACGCAGTGGCTTTCGGCATCCTCCTGTCGCCGCCCGCGGCACTTCAGGCTACGGACGGTCGAGGATGGCTGATCGGCGTCGGCCTGATTTCCGTGCTCGTCGCCTCGGTGATCGCGACCGTCGTCGCTCTGCTGCGCAAGGCCGGGGCGAAGTCCTGGATGCTCGCGGCGGCAGGGCTTCTCATCATTCTCGGCGCGATGTGGTACGGCGCCATCACGATCGCGGGCAGCGCGACGCTCTCGGGCGATGCTCCTCTCGTGACAGCGCTCGAGGCGCCCGTTGAGCCGTACCGAGAGATGACCGACCCCGAGGTCTACCTGTTCGTGCACCAGCGCATGGCTGACGGAGTCGGCTACGACGCCGCATGGAACGAGATCATCACCGCCCTCGGCGACAGATACGAGCAGTCGGCACCGGTGAAGTACAGGCTGCCGACCCTACAGTGGTTCTGGAATCTGCTACCTGCCTCCGCGTGGGCGCTGGTCGTCGCCGCGCTGGCGTTCGGAACGCTGGCTGCGCTGTCGGCATACTGGTTCGCCGCCCCACTGACGTCGCCATCACTCGGTCTGCTCTCGGCGGCAGCTGTTGCGACGCTGTATCTGCGAATCGCGAGCGGACCCTATCTCCTGCAGTACGAGAGCTGGGCTGCGGCGCTGACGTTGCTCTCACTTGCCCTGGGAATGGAGTCGTTGCGCACGGCGGGGCGAAAGGCCGTCGCATTCATGTGGCTCGCGGCGGCTGCGGCTCTGCTCGCCGCCCTCACCCGTGAACTCGCCACGTACTTCCT
>CAYHCN010000130.1:0-5521 GCA_964354945.1 uncultured Eubacteriales bacterium | reverse complement strand
GACGTTGATCATGCCCTTGAGGATTGCGATGACAGTCTCCGGGTGCTCGTGGCACACCACGTCACTCACGGTGAATGTGGCCGGGATGTTCGCGCCCTGGAGCGTCCAATCGGGGTGGTTGGCGAGGTTCTCGATCGACTTGATCTGACCCGTGGCCTCCTGGATGTGCTGGAACGGCCCGGTCTGCGTGTAGATAGCGTCGACGTCACCCTTCAGCAGCGACGTCTCGAGAGGCCGGAAGGCCAGGTCGTGCTTGTGGTCACGCTTGAGCCAGAGCTCGGACGGGTTGTACATGGGCTCGAGCATCTGGGGCTTGTCGTACCAGTCGTCCGGATACGGGAACTCGACGATCTCGACGTCGTCGCGCGTCATGTCGTTCAGCATGAGCATGGCCTCGATGCCCTGCTCCTCCTGAGCCCGCCACCAGTCGTTCTTGATGGTGTTCAGGCTCTTGGACAGCCCAATCTTCTTGCCCTTGAGGTCCTTCATCCGGTAGATATCGTCCGTCGCACGAACGAGCATGCAGCCGCCTTCATACGGCACGTGGGTTAGGCCGATGAGCCGCGTCCGACGGACGTCGGCGTTGGCCTGGATCGCGGGGAAGGCGCCACCGACACGGATGAGGTTGTCCATGTTGTGGACGTAGTGCGGATACCAGTTGTTGCCGCGTACCGAGCGAAGGAACTTGTACTCGACACCGATCTTCTTCAGTTCCTCGCGGACCCAGCCCAGCTCCTGGTCGACGTTGCTCGCCGACACGAGCGGGCAGTTCGTATAGAAGAACTCGCTCCAGTCCAACGTGACATGATCCGAACTCCTGACATCGGTCATGTGTGACTCCTCTCGTTCTCGGCGGTTCTCTACTGTTCCTTGTCGATCCAGAGCAGGTCCGGTTCGCAGTCGTAGGTCCACGGCGATCCGGAGTTCTTCCAGCCGTTCTTCATACGCTTGCCGTGGTAGTAGCTCGTCGGGTCGTCGACCTTGTCACCCTCGGTGCCGTCGATGACGTTGTAGACGCTCGTGAAGCCGGCCTGAGCCAGGGCGTTGACCGCGAGTGCGCTCCGACCGCCCGATCGGCAGATCATCAGCAGCGTGCCTGCGGGGGAGAACACCCTCTTCACCGCAGACATGAACTCGGGATTGGGCCGCACGACGGGCTCGTCCTTCTCGGTGTCCCACTGATACTTGATGAAGAGGAGCGGGATGTTCCTCGCCATCTCGGCGTGGCCGACGAAGATGTACTCCTCGGGTGTGCGGACATCGACGATATGGACCTCATCCGGTGCGGCCCTCCACATCTCGTAGGCCTCTTGCGCTGTCGCGTAGAGGCCAAGGCTCGTTTGCTTCTTCTCAGGCACGTCGTGGACGGGCGTCATCAGGCGTCCTTTCCCTCGGGAGGGACCCAGGCCCGCGCGGGATACCCTGCGGGCAACAAGAGGGAGGTCCCCCCGGACCTCCCGGAACCATTATGGGATTGTCAACGGGTAATACAATACCCATTCTGGGTACTCGAATACGGTGTGGCAGCGGAGAATCTGCACACGGCTACGATGTGTGTCAGTGTGATGCCGCAGCGCCCCAGCTCGATTGCGAGGAGGGATTCGTAGTGGCGAAGAGACTGGCTGGCGGGCGCCGAGAGGAGCTCCTCGACGGCGTGATGCAGATCATTGCCGAGCGCGGCTTCGCCACCGTCCAGGTCTCCGAGATCGCTCGTGAGCTTCACTGCTCGGTCGCGTCGCTGTACAAGATCGCGCCGAGCAAGGACAGCCTGGTGCTCCTTGCCATGGCTCGCTGGGGCGAGCGCACCTTCGAAGAGCTCGAGGCGTGTGCGGGAAAGGCCACCGGTCCCTCCGACCGGGCTCGCACCTACTTCCGCGCGGGGGCCCAGAGTCTGCACCCCCTGTCGCTCGCGTTCTTCGCCGACGTAATGCGCTTCGAGTCAACGCGGCTGCAGTGGAAGACGACCGTAGTGGACCGGTACATCATGCGTTTCGTCGAGCTCGTCCAGATCGCCGAGGAAGCCAGCGAGGTCCGGCCGGTGAACACGAGGTTCCTCGCCGAGATGCTCAACCAGATCGGGTTCATTACCCGAGACGAGCGAGTCCTCAGCGAGTGCGGGCTTACGAGCGAACAGGCGGTGCTCGCGGTCGACGAGATGATCTGGGAAGGAATCGGGACTGCCTAGACCCCTGGCGCGCTCACTCGGACTCCGTTTGGGGGTCGGGTGACGCGAGCGCGCTGGCGGATGGAGCCGCATCAACTCCCGCCCTCAACGAGGTGCGCATCGCCTCCAGCTCGGCACGAATCGCTTGAAGCTCTCGGTGGATCGACGACGCGTGTTCTTCGGGAACGGTGAGCGCCGTGTCGCCATCGGCCTCCGTGGACGCCGGCGATACGAGGATGCTGGCAAGGATGCTCGCGAGGGCGCCGATGATCCCGACTCCCGCGAACATCACGAAGAACGCGGTGATGCGGCCGCCGGTCGTCACCGGGTAGAAGTCGCCATAGCCTACCGTCGTGATCGTCACGATCGCCCACCAGAGAGCGTCGCCGCCTGAGTTGATGTTCGAGTCGATGGCCCTGACCTCGAACGCAAGCACCGAGAGGCTCGAGACGACGAGCACGATCATCATCAAGAGCAGCGTGATGAATCCGGCGTATTGCCCTCGGTGCTCGAGCACGTCATCGATGATCTCCCGCTTGCGCTGACCGCGGAGCAGCCGGGTGATGCGGGCGAGGCGGCTGAGCCGAGCGAGACGCAGGATGCCGCTGAACTTGAAGACGCCGAAGCTCGGGATGGATCCGATGAGATCGAGCCAGCCGCGCTCCTTGATGAAGTACTCTCGCCCGGTCCTCGAGTACCTCAGCCGGAGGAAGAAGTCGCCGAGGAAGATGACGCATATGACGTTGTCGTAGATGGTGAGCAGCTGCTGGGTCGCTGCATTCTGCGACAGCAGGAGAAGCGCCATGATCGCGAGCGACAGGACGGTGAGTACGAGGATGAACATCTCGTACGCATTGCTGTTCAGAATCCGTCGGCCGCCAGCCGCTGTGTCCATCGTTCGCCCTCCGTGGCTCGGTATCGCTCGGGGCTAGCTCATGATGCGCGGGAAGGTGATCAGCCAGTAGGTGCAGACGGCGAGCATCACACCGGCGAGTACGAGAAGAGCCACGCGCGGACCCTTCATGCGGAACCTCTGGCTCAGGGCGGTGAGCAGAAGGACCGTGGCGAGGAACACCGTCAGGCGAACGTAGGTGTCGCCCGTCTCGCGGTACTTCACGCCCTGCTCGAACTCCTCCCTCGCCTTCTTCTGAAGCTCGGTCGCTTGCGTTTCGAGCTCGCTGTTGTACTGAGGCATGAAGATTGGCCCCGGGGGGACGGTCGCGTAGTTCTTGAAGGGATCCAGCTTCATCCACGCGTCGAAGGCCACCTTGTACTCGGGGCGGAATCGGCGCACGTAGAAGTCGGCGAGTTTCGGCTTCTGTGCCACGGTCGCGCTGAGCCAGGCGTCAAAGGCCTGCGAATCGTAGAGTCTGTTCTGGCCCGCAAGGGTGTGCTTCTCCTGCGCCTGGACGTTGGCCGCCGAGGCAAGGACATAGGACTCCGACGAGCGAGCGTCCCACAACGCCGCCTGGTATCCGCTCCACGCGGTGGTGATGGCGACGAGTGCGAGAACGATCGCCTCGACGATCTCAAGCCACTCGGTTCGGCGATCGCTATCGCCGGCGCGATGCTCGTGCCCGTGCTCGTGGATCTTGTGCGCCATCTCAACGTTCGACGTGGTTTCGGACACGGGCGTCCTCCGCTTTCGGTTTGCTGTGACGCCGGCTGGGCAGGTGGTGCCTGCGCGCGCGGTCGCCCTGTGCTCGCGCGGGATCGGTACCCCTCGTACTCTCTCGGCCGAACTAGCCGCTCGGCTAGTATACGGAGAGGCTACTCGAAGAGCGTGGGCCGGCCGTGCGAGTTCTGCCGTTTGGGGGGAGAGATGGACCGAGACACGGGCTCGGCCGATCGGGCAACTGCGGTTCGGACGCGGGACGTTCGAGTCTCCGCGCCGCCCCAACTGACCACGCCTCGAGCAGCAGGCGTCGCCGGAGTCGTGTTCGCGCTCCTGTTCACAGCATCGGTGCTCACCGCCGGCACGTCGCTCACCATGAGTCCCGGGGGGCAGGCGACGGGCCTGCCGGGTGCCGCGGGACTCAGCGGCTGGATCGTCGTGGCCTATCTGATACCGTTCGCCGGCATCGCCTTCCTGTGGTTCATCGGGGTCGTACGCGACCGGGTGGGGATTCTCGAGGATCGGTTCTTCGCGACTGTGTTCCTAGGCAGCGGTGTCTTGTTCGTAGCGATGCTGTTCGCGTCGGCGTCGGTTCTCGCTGCGCTGTTCGTGCTCGAGTCGCCAAACGCAGCGACCACGGATCTCGGCAAGGCGATCGCTCGGTCGATGTTCTACATGTACGCCGCGAGGAGCGCGGGCGTCTTCACGATTGTCACGTCGACGATTCTGCTGCGCACCCGGGCTGTGGCGAGATGGGCGGGGTTCATCGGGATTGTGATAGGTCTCGTGCTGCTTCTGAGTGTCCAGGCGTTCGAGATCATCATCCTGCTGTTCCCCGCGTGGGTTGCACTGCTCAGCGTTCTCACATTGGTTGGAGCTCGAGGCGAGGAAACGACGACGGTCTGACTTCGGGCGCACGACCGCCGCAAGCGGAAGGCCCCGGAGAGTCCTCCGGGGCCTTCTGAGTTGAATCCGCTGTGCGTGCGATTAGCCCGCCGCGCCGCCGCCCACCGTCTGGGCCGTGGAATGCTCGTGGAGTGCCTTCTCGGCCTCGATGTTCGCCGGCTTCAGGTCGAAGGTGACCTTCTTCACGGTGCCCGTGAAGGCGTACGGCGCTCTGTCCTCGTACGCGAGATCAACGACGCCGCCGTTATCGCGGCCCATGTCCATGCCAGCGTACGTCGTGAAGAGGAGCGAGCACGTGTTCTCGAGCCGGCCCTCGCCGACCTGCTTGTCGCCCGCCCAGAGCGTCACCTTTCCACCTGCGCCGGGCTTCGGCCCATCGGCTTCGAACAACATCTTCAGGGTCACCTCGCCGGTCGGGACGGGTTCGGTCGAGGTCTGCTTATAGGTGTCTATGCCGAGGAACTGATAGGTGTGATTGAGCAGACCGTTCTCATCGACCCACAGTGAGAATCCCCCGATGAAGTCAGCGAAGGCGCAGAGCACTCCCTCGGCACCGCCCTCCGGGATGTTGACGTCGGCTTCGATCGAGTAAGAGCGTCCGTAGATGCGGGGGATCACCGTCATTTGGACGTTCTGAACGTCGCCGGCGAACTCGAACCGCGTCTTGGTCGGCAGCGGCGGGAGAATGCCGAAGAACGCCGCGAAACCGGCGAGTAGCGGCAGAGCGCGATTACGTTCGGCCTCTTGCCAGAAGAGTTCCTTGAGCTCCGCAAGTTTCTCAGGCTTCTCGGCGGCCAGATCATGGGCCTGGCTGAAGTCATCAGGCAGGTAGTAGA
>CAYHCN010000129.1:0-5522 GCA_964354945.1 uncultured Eubacteriales bacterium | reverse complement strand
GGGGCTGTCGTGGCGGGGCGAGCCGCTCGGCAAGCACACTCCGGGCTCCAAGGAACTCGCCGACGGACTACGCAGCCACGGCGTCGCCGAGATCGCCTTCGTCGGCGGCAGCGCCGGCGAGATCGCCGAGCTGCTAACGCAGTCCATGCGCGAGCCCGCCGACGTCGTCGAGCAAGGTGGGTTCTCGGCACTGCTCGCATCCCAGGGCGTGGAGAACATTCGCGTGTCCGAGGTCCAGCTGACCGTCGTCGACACGTCGGCGCGAACCCCGGACGACGACGTCGAGGGCTTCCTGCGCGCGCTCTCGACCGACCCCAACCGCCTCCGGGCGTGGCTGACCGCGTGCGCAGCGGGCGATCCCGCCGCCTTCGAGGACGGCCTTGCCGAGCTGATGAACGCCGTGGGACCCGAGGGCCGAGAGCGACTGCTGTCCACCCTCGCGGCCTCGTTCGCCGACTCGCCTCAAGAGACGCGTGACGTGCTGCTGCGCCTCGCTCTGGACGACAGCGCGGCGCGCGATCTGGTCGGCGGAATGACCCCACTTCTCGGCTCCGACGGGATTGCCGAAGCGCTCGTCGACGGCTCGCTCGGGCTGAACATGCTGTCGCTGTCCAACGCACTTGCGAAGCTGCCGCTCGAGGAGGCCGTCGCTGCGGTACGCGAGCGCGTCCAGGCGCGGCTGCGCGAAGCGGGACACACCGATGCCGAGTCCACCTACCTCGACCACATGCTCGAGATGCGCGCCCTGCGCGAGCCCGAGCCGCCCGTGAACGACATCGACAAGACCTACCACGCGGTCGCGCGCGCGGCCGATCTTCGTGACGAGGACGTGGCCCGTGCGCGCGAGGCGGTCGTCGGATCCATCGACGGAACCCGCGTCATCGGCGTGAAGACGATGCTGTGCCTGCTTGACCACGAGGACGACTTCGACCTCTTCTGCGCCACTGCGACCAACCTCGGCGCGATGGTTCCGAGGCTGCTCCAGGCTGGCGAGCTCACGCTGTCCGCCGAAGTGCTCCAGGAGCTCGCCGCTCGTGAGGTCCGCGCCACCGGGCCGTGGCCCGAGCTCTCCGCCCGCCTTCGCGACGCGATCGCCGGAGCCGTGGGTCCCGACAGCATGGGCATCCTCGTGCAGGCGCTGATCGACGACCCGGGCCTGCTGCCTGCGGTCCAGGAGATCGTCCGGCACGCAGGTGAGGCAGCCGGCCCCTCGCTCGTCGCCGTAGGCATCGCCGAGAAGGGCCCCGGCCTCGAGATCGCCGAGCAGATCCTCGGCCGCCACATCGTCGACCTGCTGAACCAGCAGGCGCCTCAGGTGCCGTGGTACCAGCTCGGTCCAGTGGTGGCCCGCCTGGCCCGCGAGGGTGACCCCCGCTCGATGCAGACGATCGCAAACCTGCTCCAGCGCCACGACGAGCAGTCCCGCCGAGAAGTCATCACCGCGCTCGCCGCATCGTCGAATCCCGCAGCGCTCTCGCTCATCGCTCGCGGCCTGCGCGACCTGAGCCCCGAAGTCTCACTCATCGCTGCTCGGGCACTCGGCCGCAGCGGCCAGCCTGCAGCCGCAGTCCCACTGGCGGCCCGTCTCGCCGAGATCGACGGCGACGCCGCCGACTTCCTTCTCGGCAAGGAGATCATCGCTGCACTCGCACGCGTCCCCGGTCCCCAGTCCGATGAGGCGCTGCAGCGTCTAGCGGGCAAGCGGTCGCTGATGAAGCGGGGCCGCATCGCCGAGCTGCAGGAGCTCGCCAAGCACGCCCTGCAGACACGGCAAGGGGGTGGCACGTCGTGAGCGTCACCGAACTCGTCACTGCTCTCTCCGGTGCACGCCGCGCGGTCCAGTTGTACCCGCCGTCGCATCCCGCCTTCCAGGAGGCCGTCGATTCGCTGATAACCGCGGTCCAGGACGAGACCGGCGCGGGCCCCCTGGTGCTCAACGTCCACCAGGGACGCCTCTACCACGAGAGCCTCGTGCTTCCCGCGGACATCCCCGGCGCCGACTCGGTCGCCGAGTCGTTCGAGACCCGCCACATCGAGTCGATGACCTTCGCCCCCGGCTTCGGCCGAGGCGACGCGGTCGGCCTCGTCGAGGTGCTCTCGCTGCGGCCGCGCCCCGACCTCGACCCCGAGACCGAGCTGTCGTCGCGCGGCGTCGGAAGCGTCACGCTTGCTCTGCTCGCCGACGAAGATGCCGAGGAGCGCGAGGAGCGGGACAGGCAGCGCTCGCGGGACCGCGCCGTCTACAACCGGCTCGTCGCGGCGCTTCGCGTGGTCATCAGGCAGATGCAGGAAGGCGGGGGTCTCGATCTCGGCGAGACCGTCGGCGTGATGTCGACGGTCCTCGAGCGGATGACCGCCGACCCCGCGGCCGTGCTCGCACTGGCGACCATAGGCGGCGACGACCCGCGCCTCTACCACGCACTCAACACCATGATCTACGCCTCAGCGCTGGGTCACCGGATGGGGCTGCCGCCGGAGGGCATGGAGTCGCTTGCGCTTTCCGCGCTGCTGCACGACATCGGCAAGACGGCGTTCGACCTGGGCGATCCTTCGCAGCACGACGCGATGGTCCGGATGCACTCCGAGACCGGCGCCGAGATCCTGCAGCGGCTCGCACTCGAGGACCCGGCACCGATGCTCGTAGCGTACGAGCATCACATGTACGCCGACGGCTCGGGTTACCCCGATCGCTCCTCCGACTATGTGCCGCACCCCTTCAGCCGCATGATCACGATCGCCGACCGCTACGAGAACCTCTGCGGCGGGTCGACGACGGAGGCGCCGCTCACCCCGGACCGCGGCATCGTCCATATCCTTCGAGAAGCTGGGTCCCTGCTCGACCCGTTCCTGGCTCGGCTGTTCGCGAGTGCGCTGGGGGTCTTCCCAGTGGGCTCGATGGTTCGGCTGACCGACCACTCCGTGGGAGTGGTGGCGCGACCCGGAAGCGACGCCTTCGCGCCGCTCGTGCGCCTCTCGTTCGATTCTGACGGCAACGAGCTGCCGCACCGTCCCGACGTGGATCTTGCCGAGACCGACGTGCGCATCGTGGAAGTCATCCCGCCCGAGAGCCTCAACACGAAGGTCGCCGACCGTATCTAGATCGCGCGGCGACGGCGGGTGGAATGCGCGCGGCGATCGCCGCAGCGCGCAGCGACTAGAAGTCGGCCGGGGTCCTGCTGATCCGCTGAAGTACGAGCGCGATGAGGGCGAGGCGCCGGCTACGGTCCTGACACGCGAGTACGAACTCGCCGACGGACTCCCGCATCTCGTCAGTGGGCTTGTAGCGAATGAGGCCCCCCGCGCACTGGAGGATCCGCGCCTGACACAATGCGTCGACCTCAGGCCCGACCTCCTCGGGACGGCGTCCCAAGCGTGAAGAGAGTCCTTCGACATCGAGAACCGCTTCGGGGTTCCGGTCGAAGAACACGAGGATGTCCCACGCCAGGAGCGACCTCACGTAGTGACTCACGAAATCTATGACGCGCGGTCCGAGGACCCCCTCGAGATCGTACAAAAGCCAATCCCGTCCAACGGTACCCAGCCTCCGGCGATTGCCGAGAAGCCGCCCCTCCAGTCTATCGCACCTCGGACACCCTGAAGAAGAATAAACGAGTGCCAGAAGCGCAGTTCAGAATCCTGCAAGAGCCGCACCAAGAATCATCCAGCCGCCCTCTGACACGTACTCCGGAGCCCCACGCACTCCCGTCGGCGACCGTGATGCGGCGTCTCGGGACTGGCTGCTCCTTCCATCACCACAGGTTCGGCGTCGCTCGGCGGAGGAACATACTCACCCGATAACCCGCGAGAAAGGCGCCCACTGATGGTCCCCTCCTTCGGCCCCGTCCACGCACCCGAGTTCACCGAAGGCCTGGACTGGCTCAACGTCGATGAACCTCTTCGGTTGGCGGAACTCCGGGGACGCCTCGTGCTGCTGGACTTCTGGACCTACGGTTGAATCAACTGCATGCACGTGCTCCCGCGTGTACGGGAGCTCGCGGACCGGTTCGGCGACGAACTCGTGGTCGTCGGCGTGCATGCCGGCAAGTTCTCCGCCGAGCGGATTACCCGCAACATCGACGCAGCGTGTCGCAGGCTCGGGGTTCACCACGCCGTCGTGAACGACCGCCAGTTCCGCGTCTGGAAGGCCTACGCCGTTCGGGCGTGGCCTACCGTCGCACTCATCGACGCCGAGGGCATGCTCGTGGGCGTGCAGTCCGGCGAGTTCCAGGTCGACGCGATGGCCGAGGCGATCCAAGCGATCGCCGAGCGCAACCGCGAGCGAGGCTCGCTGCGACCGGCGCCCGATCCCGCACGCCCGCCGGCCGACGAGGACGGCAGGTTCCTCCGCTTCCCGACCCGAGTCATCGCCGAGGGCGACCGCAGGTGGGTCTCCGACGCGGGGCACGGCCGCGTGTGCGAGCTGGAGGCGACGACGGCGAGCATGTGGCGCGTCGCCTCGGTGTGGGAGGGCTTCGTCGAGCCCCAGGGACTCGCGCGCGTCGATGGCGAGACGTTCGTCGCCGACCGTCGAGGGCACGCGGTGTTCCGTCTCGAACCGGACGGCGGGGCGACGAGCGTCGCCGGCACGGGCCGTATCGGCGGATGGCGCTTGGCTCCCGGACCCGCGGGCTCCTTGGACCTACGCTCCCCCTGGGGCCTCGCGACGCTTGCCGACGGTGACCTTGCCATCGCGATGGCCGGCTCGCACCAGCTGTGGCGGCTCGAGCGCGACCGGTTCGGGGGGTTTCAAGAGGCATCGCTTTCCGTTCTTGCCGGCGCCGGCGGAGAAGACATCCTCGACGGCCCGGCGGACCAGTCATTGCTCGCCCAGCCGACGGGCCTCACGCTCGACGGCCAGATGCTCGCCTTCGCGGACTGCGAGTCCTCGGCGGTGCGCTTACTCGACCTGACCGGACCCACCGTCGGGACGCTCGTCGGCACCGGGCTGTTCGACTTCGGCGATCGCGACGGAGCGGGTGACGACGTGCTGTTGCAGCACGCGGCCGACGTCGCGTGGCGAGGCAACGAACTGGTGGTCGCGGACACCTACAACGACCGGCTGAAGGTCGTCGACCCGCGGACGCGCGGATGCGAGCCGCACAGCGGCGAAGCGGGCGCGGCAGGTGCTCTGTGGGAGCCGATGGGGATCTCGGCGGACGGCGAGGACCTTCTCGTCGCCGACACCAACAACCACCGCGTCGTTCGCGTGACCACCGACGGAGCAATCGCCCCGATCTCGATAGAGGAGTGACCATGGCGCCTACAACCGCCGCGAACCGCACTCGGACGCGCCGATCCGGCCGGCTGATCGTGCTCGCCGCGCTCGTGGCGGCGACCTCGATCCTCGGCGGGTGCGGGCAGCAACTCGACGGTGGCGCTCCCAAGGATCAAGCCGGCCGCTCGCGGGTGACCACGACGATAGCCGAGCTCCAGAAGGTCGAGGTCAAGCAGTACAAGGGCAAGGACCTGTCCTCGGTAGGCGACTTCCGCGAGAACTCGATCAAGGGACCGCAGTACGTCGA
>CAYHCN010000128.1:0-5569 GCA_964354945.1 uncultured Eubacteriales bacterium | reverse complement strand
GCGGATGAGAGTTACCCGAGACGTCGCCGCTCGGGACACACACAGCCAATACTCAACTCAGATGAGACAACTGTTTCCGGCACGTTTCCCCCGCGTGTTGACCCGTGCTATACTCCTTCGACCGATACAACGGCGTGTCGGCAATCGAGACCGAGCAATGACGCTCGCCTAAGCCTCAGAGTGAGGCGTGGCGGGCGTTTTCCGTTTCCGGCTCGAGTGACGCGAGAGAGACGAGAGGGTCACATGAAGGACTTCGCGGTGTTCTGGGGCTGCACGATCCCCGCGCGCTTTCCTTTCATCGAGAAGGCCACGAGGGTGATGTTCGACGACCTCGGGGCGACGATCCACGAGCTCGAGGGTCACACGTGCTGCCCCGAAGGCACGCTGGTGAAGTCCAACGACCCCGATGCCTTCTACACGGCAGCCGCGCGCAATCTGGCCCTCGTCGAGAAGGCGAACCTCGACGTGGTGACGCCGTGCAACGGGTGCTACTCGACCTTCAAGGAGGCCCAGAGCCACCTGATGACCCACTGGCGCGAGCGCGACAAGATCAACGATCGCCTCGCCACCGAGGACCTCCACTACGACGGTGACCTCGAAGTCGTGCACTTCGCCGAGTGGCTCGCCGACAAGATGGGCGCGCCGCTGATCGCCAGCAAGGCGAAGAAGCAGTTCTGGGGCATGAACATCGCCGTTCACTACGGCTGCCACCTGCTTCGCCCGCAGCCCGCGGTCAAGTGGGACGACCCCCTCCATCCGAAGAAAGTCGAGGAGATCGTCGCGGCCCTTGGCGCCCGAGTCGTCGACTACCCCACGAAGATGCAGTGCTGCGGCGGCTACCTTGACCGTGTTGGTCAGCGCGAGCAGTCGCTCGCCTTCAACCGTCGCAAGCTCCAGGACCTCACCGTCCACGAGGTCGACGCGCTCGTCGTGGTCTGCCCAAGCTGTTTCCAGCAATTCGACCTCAACCAGGCCGCGCTCCAGCGGCAGAACGAGCCGTTCCACATCCCTGTCATCTACCTGTCGGAGCTCATCGGCCTTGCCTACGGCCACACCCCTGAAGAGCTCGGCATGGACATGCACCGGGTGAGCGTGCAGCCGTTCCTCGACAAGTGGGAGTCGCGGACTAGCGACAAGGCGCGCCTCGCCGAGGACTTCGACGTCGCGCTCCTCGGCAAGTGCTACAGCTGCCAGGCGTGCAAGGACGACTGCCCGGTGTGCAAGGTCGACCCCACCTTCCAGCCGTGCGACATCATCGGCGACCTGCTGCGCGGCGACATCGAGAAGGTTCTCGAGGACGACAACCTGTGGAAGTGCCTCGAGTGCTACACGTGCCTCGAGATGTGCCACAGCGACATCGGCATGGCCGAGACGTTCCGCAAGCTCAAGGAGCTGTCAATCGTTCGCGGCAAGGCGCCTGAAGGCGTGCCGGCGAGCTACGAGATGTTCATGGAGACCGGGATGCTCGGCAAGCCCAAAGAGGGCGCGCGCAAGAAGCTCGGTCTGGATCCGCTACCGACCGGCGGAGGAGATGCCGTCAAGCGCCTCATGGGCTGCGACGCCGTGATCGCCGCCTGCGATTCCGAGGGAGATGAGTAGGATGGCCGAGTTCAATCCGCTGCTCGACCGCATGCCCACCAGCAAGCTCCCGGTCTTCAGCGACCGGGACGGCGTGTTCGGTGGCGAGCGGCCCAAGTACGCCGAGGAGGCGGACTTCAAGATCCACGGCGGCTGCGGCCTCATGGGCATCTGCGACGAGAGCGGCCGGCTCATGAGCGGCGAGGACGCCATCCGTGCGATGGCCGTCCAGCGAGACCGCGGCAACGGACTCGGCGGCGGGTTCGCCGGCTACGGCATCTACCCGGAGTTCCCCGACCACTTCTGCTTCCACATGATGTATCACGACGTGAAGGGCAAGGAGGACGCCGAGGCGGTGTTCGACCGGTACTTCACCGTCGATCTCGCCGAGCCCCTCCCGACCCGCAACGTCAAGGGCATCGACGACGCCCCGATCCTGTGGCGCTACTTCCTCCAGCCCGACGAGCATAAGCTCGAGGCCGCCGAGATGACCGCCGAGGACTACGTCGTCCACACGGTCATGCTCATCAACTCGAGCATCGACGGGGCCTTCGTGGCATCCAGCGGCAAGAACATGGGCGCCTTCAAGGGGGTTGGCTTCCCCGAGGAGATCGGGCACTTCTATCTGCTCGAGGAGTACGGCGGCCACACGTGGATCGGCCACAACCGGTTCCCGACGAACACGCCGGGCTGGTGGGGTGGCGCGCATCCGTTCACGTTGCTGGACTGGGCCATCGTCCACAACGGCGAGATCTCGAGCTACGGCATCAACAGCCGCTATCTAGAGCAGTTCGGTTACAAGTGCACGCTCGGTACGGACACCGAGGTCGCTGCGTACCTGTTCGACCTCATGCTCCGCCGCCACAAGCTTCCCCTCGCGCTGGCGTGCAAGGCGCTCGCGTCTCCGCTGTGGACAGAAATCGACCGGATGCCCGAGGACGAGCGGCTGCTGTACCAGTCGCTTCGCGCGGTCTACGGGCCCGCGATGCTCAACGGCCCCTTCGCCATCGTGCTCGGCTTCAACGGCGGGATGGTGGCGTTGAACGACCGCATCAAACTCCGCCCGCTCGTTGCGGCTCGGCAGGGGACCAAGCTCATGGTCGCCTCCGAGGAGTCGGCGATGCGCGAGGTACTCGACGCACCCGATGAGGTGTGGGCTCCGAAGGCCGGCGAGCCGGTCATTGCGCGAGTGGAAGGGATGCCGTGGCCCATCCACGGCGATCTGCACCTCGATCCGCAGGAGATCTCCTGCGCAGTAACGGGTGTCAATGACAGCTGCGAAATCGTCGAGGTGAGCTGAGAATGCCGACGAGCCTCATCCAACCCGAGTTCAAGGTCGAGATCGACTACAACAAGTGTCACAAGTGCGGTCGGTGCGTGCAGCAGTGCGGTTGGGGCGTGTACTCGTTCAACGAGCGCCCACTGCCTGACGACTCGAAGTGCCGCGCGTGCCACCGGTGCGTGACGTACTGTCCCGCGCACTGCATCAGCATCCAGAAGAACGAGCTCGCACTGCGCGACAACGCCAACTGGTCACCCGAGCTGCGCAAGAACGTGTGGCGCCAGGCGGAGTCCGGCGGCGTGATGCTGACGGGCATGGGCAACGACAAGCCCTACCAGAAGATCTTCGACCACCTCGTCCTCGACGCGTGTCAGGTCACGAACCCCTCCATCGATCCGCTCCGCGAGCCGATGGAGCTGCGAACCTACCTCGGCCGCAAGCCAGATTCCGTCGAGGTCGAGTCGGACGGCAACGGCGGTTTCCGTCTCAAGCAGGGCACGGGCGTCGCCAAGAACATCAAGCTCGACACGCCGATCATCTTCTCGCCGATGAGCTACGGCTCCGTGTCGCTCAACGTCCACCGCTCCCTCGCGATGGCCGCAGAGCGCTGCGGCATCCTGATGAACACCGGTGAAGGCGGTCTTCACGCCGACCTCTACCCGTACCAGGACCACGTCATCGTCCAGGTCGCGTCGGGTCGCTTTGGCGTGAATCCGGAGTACCTGAACCGAGGTGCCGCGATCGAGATCAAGGTCGGCCAGGGTGCGAAGCCGGGTATCGGCGGGCACCTGCCGGGCGAGAAGATCAACAAGGAAGTCTCGACGACTCGCATGATCCCGCAGGGGACCGATGCGATCTCGCCGGCCCCACACCACGACATCTACTCCATCGAGGACCTCCGCCAGCTCATCTACTCCCTCAAGGAGGCGAGCGCCTACAAGCCCGTCGGCGTGAAGATCGCTGCCGTGCACAACGTCGGTGCCATCGCCTCGGGCATCGTGCGTGCGGGCGCCGACTACGTGTACCTCGACGGCTTCTCGGGCGGTACGGGTGCCGCGCCCGCGATCATCCGCGACCACATCGGCATCCCCTTGGAGATCGCGATCGCGGTCGTGGACCAGCGCCTGCGCGACGAGGGCATCCGCAACCAGGCTTCGATCGTGGCTGCCGGCTCGATCCGCTCCTCCGCGGACGCCGCGAAGGCCATCGCCCTGGGCGCCGACGTCGTGGCGATCGGTTCTGCCGCGCTGATGGCGCTCGGGTGCCACCTGTGCCAGGGCTGCCACACCGGCTGCTGCAGCTGGGGTCTCACCACCCAGAAGCCCGAGCTGACCCGCCGGGTGGACCCCGAGTGGGGCGCCGAGCGGCTCAGCAACCTCGTCCACGCGTGGAGCCACGAGCTGCAAGAGATCCTCGGCGCGCTCGGCGTGAACGCAGTCGAGTCGTTGCGCGGAAGCCGCGAGCGGTTGCGTGCAATCGGCCTCGACGAGCAGACGTGCAAGATCCTCGGCGTCAAGCCGGCTGGAATGTAGGGGAGGTGTCGAGATGAATGAGACCGTGACCAGGGGTCCGATCGAGGGATACCTCCAGATAGAGCCGCAGGCGACAATCGAGGGCGACGTCGCCACGATCGACGCGCAGAGCGTGTACTACAAGAACATGAACGAGGCCGTGCGCAAGGCATTCGCCGACGGGATCAAGACGGTGCGCCTGCTCAACGTCAACGGCCAGCGCTACATCGGAACCGGTATCCGCGGCAAGGGGCTGAACATCGAAGTCAACGGCACCGCAGGCAATGACTTGGCGATGTTCATGGACGGGCCCACCCTCGAGGTATTCGGAAACGCCCAGGACGGTGTGGGCAACACCATGAACGCCGGGACGGTCATCGTTCACGGCGATGCGGGGGATGTGCTTGGCTACGGCATGCGCGGAGGCCGCGTCTACGTCAAGGGCGACGTCGGCTACCGAGTCGGCATCCATATGAAGGCGTATGAGGACCTCGTCCCGATCATGGTGTGCGGCGGCAAGGCCCGCGACTTCTTCGGTGAGTACATGGCAGGTGGACTGCTCGTGCTTCTCGGCATCAACTCCAAGTTCGAGGGCCCACTCGTGGGCGGTTACCTCGGTACGGGGATGCACGGAGGCTCCATCTTCCTGCGCGGAGAGGTCGAGCCGTGGCAGTGCGGCAAGGAGGTCGGCGTGTTCACCGCCGACGAGGACGACATGGCGATGCTCGAGCCGATCCTGCGCGACTACTGCGAGAAGCTCGGGATGGACTGCGACGAGGTGCTGTCCGTGCCGTTCACCAAGCTCGTCCCGGTGAGCCATCGACCCTACGGGAAACTCTACACCTACCTCTAGGGCGTTCCACAAAGCCTCTACTCGCGCCGAGCCTGGGGGCCGGCGCGTCTGAGGAGAACGGCGCGGCTGCTGTCGAAGCGGTCGCGCCGTTTCGTTGCTCGGTCACGCCCCGTCAAGGCGACAGGAGAGAGCCAGTCTGCCGCGAAGTACACGCGAGAAGGATAGGGGTTTCTGCGCGCCGAGCTCGCATCGGTGGAACCGGCAGAGACCAGGGGGGTCGCGGGCGCGACCGCACAACAAGGGGGAACGATATGAGACGACCCGTCCGGTCCGTTCGGAGAACGGCGCTGCTCGCCCTCGTCGGAGCAGTGGTGTTCCTCACACTCCTCCCGGCGGCTGCGTTCG
>CAYHCN010000127.1:2105-5585 GCA_964354945.1 uncultured Eubacteriales bacterium | reverse complement strand
GCCGACGTTGTACTTGCCGACAGCGGTGAACCCCGTGTCCAGGTCCACGGCCTCGCCCTTGGCGGTGCGGCCGGCCAGCATCGGGCCCCCGGAGATGACCACGGTGGGCAGGTCGATGCGAGCCGCGGCCATGAGCATGCCGGGGATGACCTTGTCGCAGTTCGGGATCAGCACCACCGCGTCGAACGCGTGGCCCTGCACGGCGATCTCGACCGAGTCCGCGATGGTCTCCCGGCTGACCAGCGAGTAGCGCATGCCCTCGTGGTTCATCGCGATGCCGTCGCACACGCCGATCGTCGACATCTCGAGCGGCGTGCCGCCGGCGATGCGGACTCCGGCCTTCACGGCCTCGGCGACCTTGTCGAGCATGAGGTGCCCCGGGATGACCTCGTTGGCCGAGTTGACGACGGCGACGAACGGCCGCGAGATCTCCTCGTCGGTGAGGCCGTCAGCCTTGAGCAGGCTTCGATGGGGGGCCTTGGAGACCCCGCCCTTCATGCGGTCGCTTCTCGTCATCCGGTACGTCCCTTCTCTAGGTCGGGAGACGTCCGTCACGAGGACCGCACGAGTGCGAAACGGGCTGGTCGGCGCAGCGCCGACAGGCCCGAGAAGAGACACGGGGAGACGAAAAGACCGCAGGCACGGCGTGCTTCGCCCCGGTGCCGGGACGAGAAGCACATCGCTTCCCGCGGTACCACCCCGCTTTGGCGCTTCGACGAGCGCCCACTCATGCGGCAGGTAACGGATGCCATCCGACCCGACCTACTTGTGCGGCTTCTCGGCGAAGGTCGTTCGCTAGCTCGTCGAAGCCGATGTTCGTTCGGGTGGCTCGGGGGCCAGGTTCGAGACGTCCTCGGCCGGGTTCTCACCATCCCCGGCTCTCTGAGGCAAGGACTAGCCTCTACTCATCCCCGTCGACGCCATATCGCGCTGTTCGATTGGGTGCCGAGGATACCAGAGCGCCCGAGACGCGACAAATCGGGGAGATAGGCCACCCGAAGAGCACGTTCTCGGTGAACGGCGAGGCAACCCCGGCGTTCGGAACGAGGCCTACAGACTGGCACCTTGGACGAGCATCCGGCGGCCATGTCCGTTGCGCCCGATGCGGTACAACGAGGTGGACTCGCCCTGGAATTCGTTGCCCTCGATGAGGTACACCCACGTCGAGTCGAGACTCCACTGCAGGATGTAGTCGTCCCGGCGAACCCACAGCCTGGTGGGCGTTCCGCCCGTCGATGCGACGACCGACACGCGGGAGTACCCGTCGTCGCCGCCCACCGCGAAGGCGAGGGTCATCGTATCGGGCGACAGCATCATCGTCACGTACGGCGACCCCTCGGCGACCGGAAGCAGCGCCTTGGGCGCGCCGCCGGCCACCGGAACCCACCACACGCCGGCCCCTTGGTCGCTCATGGTGCCGAAGAACACGCGGTCGTTCGAGACCGCGACGGAGGTCACGATGCCCGGCGCGTTCACGGTGGTCGTCTTGCCTGCCCTGATGACTGCGATGCGGTTGGGGACTGCCCCTGCCGAGCCGGGACCCGGGCCCACCACGATCGTCCCGGCGTCCGGCGAGACCGCGGCGATGCCACCGGGGGCTATCGCGGTTGGAGCTCCTCCCTGCCGAGAGACGCGGACGATCCGCGTGTCGCCGCTCACGTCGGCCGTCGCGGCGACCAGCACGCCCGACGAGTCGGGCATCCACACCGGCCTGCCCGACGAGAGGATCGGCATCTCCACCAACGTTCGCGACGCGATGTCGAGGAACACCAGAAGCCTGGTGTTCCCATCCACGATCGCGATCGTCCGGCTGTCCGGCGACAGCGCGTAGTCCCCCGTTGGTGCCAGAGCGACGGCGTTGCCGTTCTGACCGTTCTCGTCGGCCACGTAGAGGTTCGGACCGAGGCGGTAGGCGATCAGTGCGCCCGAGGTCGCGGGCTGCTGCTGTTGCGAGGTCGAGGTGGCCGACGTCGACGCGGTCGGCTCCACGCTCGAGGTGCTCGGCAGCGCGGCGATGACCGATTCGGACGGTGAGACCGACTCCGTGGTCGGCTGGGCCTCCTCGATCGGGGGCGGGGCCTCGGAGTCGACCCGCTTGGGAGCGGTCATGCGCCACACGGCAGCGAACGCGGCGATGACGACGATAGCCGCCACCGCGACGCCGATACCGATGATGAGCTGTCGAGAGCGCTTGTGGCGCCAGAACCCCGACACGGGTGCTCCTCTTGGGCCTTCGTTCGCGCCGCTAGGCGCGCTGCATCTCCTCGATGATGGCATCAGCGTAGCGCTGCGTGCCCACCGAACCCTCAGTGCTGCCGGTGTTCGTCCGCTTGATGTCGTACGTGACGTCGATCCCGGCCGCGAGCACGGCGCGCACGGCGTTCAAGACGCGGTCGGCAGCCTCGACCTCGCCGAGGTGACTGAGCATGAGCACCGCGGTCAGGATCTCGGCCGTCGGGTTGGCCATGTCCTTGCCGGTGTACTTCGGCGCCGAGCCGTGTACCGGCTCGAAGACGGCGTACTCTCGGCCGATGTTCGCCCCGGGCGCGATGCCGAGACCACCGACGAGACCCGCGGCGAGGTCCGAGACGATGTCGCCGTAGAGGTTCGGTAGCACCATCACGTCGAACTGCTCGGGATAGAGCACCAGCCCCATGCACGTCATGTCGACGATGCGGTCCTCGAACTCGACGCGGCCTGCGTACTCCTCGGCGACCTTCCGGGCGACCTCGAGGAACAGCCCGTCGGAGTACTTGAGGATGTTGGCCTTGTGCACGGCAGTGACCTTCTTGCGGTCGTTCGCGAGTGCGTACTCGAACGCGGCGCGAACGATCCGCTCGGAACCGGTGATCGAAATGGGCTTGAGCGAGATGCCGCTATCCGGGCGGATGATCCCGGCGCCCTTGCTGGCGACCCACTCGATGAGCTCCCGGACCTCGGGAGAGCCCTCCTGGAACTCGATGCCGGCGTAGAGGTCCTCGGTGTTCTCGCGGACGATGACGATATCCACGTTGTCGTAGCGCGCCCCGGTGCCCGGGATCGAGAACGCGGGCCGCAGGTTGGTGTACAAGTCGAGCGCCTTGCGCAGCGCGACGTTCACGCTGCGGAATCCGGTGCCGACCGGAGTGGTGACCGGCCCCTTGATGGCGACCTTGTTCTTGCGGACCGACTCGATGACGTGGTCGGGCAGTGGGGTCCCGAACTCGGCCATGACGTGCTCGCCGGCGTCGGCGATCTCCCACTCGATGGGCACACCGGTGGCTTCGACCACTCGCCGCATCGCGGTGGTGATCTCGGGGCCGATGCCGTCTCCGGGAATGAGGGTGACGGTGTGAGTCACGCGCTTCCTCCGCACTTCTCGCACCGGGTCACAGCGCCCGGCGGTTTGACAGGTGTGCAGCAGTCTAGAGGACGCCGCCGTACCGCCACAACGAAGCTCTCGAGATGCCGTGCCCCGCCGCCGTGGCCGCTACTGCCGCC
>CAYHCN010000127.1:0-2005 GCA_964354945.1 uncultured Eubacteriales bacterium | reverse complement strand
CGTAGAGCCACATCAGCAGCACGAACACCGCGGCGAAGCTGCCGTAGGCAGAGCCGACATCGGCGACGCCGACGTACAGTGCGAACACGCTTCTGCCTACCAGCAGGGAGATGGTGGCGACGACGCCACCACCGATGGCCGCACCCCACGGGATCGTCCGCCCCGACAGCCAACGATACGAAAGCGACGTGGCCGCGAGTCCCACGAGCCCGACGACGACTGTCGTGGTGACGTTCGAAACGGAGCCGAGGATCTCGACCGCACTGAGGACGGCCAGTGCCGCGAACAGCGTCATCACCAAGCCGACCAGCGCCGCTATCGCCGCGAGCCCCACGCCACGCAGGCGGAGGACGCGCTTCAGGTCGCTCGGCTTCTCGAACTCGAACACGTGCCGCAGCGCGAGCTGGGCCTGGTAGATGAGTCCGGCGGACGCGACGAACAGGCCGACGGTGCCAAGCACGGCGGGGAGACTGCCGCGACCCACCGCGTAGCCCTCGACCGCCCCGGCGATGAGGCGCGCGACATCGGGTCCCGCTGCGGTGGCCACCCGGTCGTACGCGAACGCGCGAACATCCTCGCGGCCGAAGACACGCTCCGCACCGGCGAGCGCGAGCACGGCCAGTGGCGGAAGCGCGAGCGACGCGAAGAACGCCAAGGCGGCGGCAAGCTGCAGATCGAGGTGGCGGCGATAGCCGGCATACGCCTCACGGGCTAGCGCGCTCATCCGCGGAACGCCGGCCACGAACCGTCCCTCCCTGGAACAACCGAGAAGTCTCGCACGCCGGATGGCGAGCGAGGGCGGCTAGGCCTTCTTCTTGCCGCGCTTCTTCGGCTTGCAGTCCACGATCTGGCGTGCGCGCCTGCCGATGAGCCCCTTGCGGTTCTCGGCATCGAAAGCGAGTCGTTCGGCGGCGGCGAGTTTGACCTCGTCCGAGGAGCTGCCTGACGTGAGCCGGTAGACGCTGCTGAGCATCGCGGGGAACTCGGGGTCACCGTGATAGCAGCGGATCGCCTCGTCCACCAGCGGCCACACCCGCTCCGAGCGCTTCTCAGTGGTCGAGCCGTACGCGCACAGCAGGCGGAATGCCGCGAGGCGTACGACGCCGCTCTCCTCGTCGTGCAGTGCGGCCTCGGCTCCGGGGAGCGCCTTGTCCACGAGCCTCGCGTCGACACCCACCAGGCTCTCGAACACGCCGAGAACCTCCCACCGCGTCTGCGATTCGGGACGGTGCAGCGCGTCGGCGAGTTCGTCGGCATACGACTTCAGCAGGGCCGGCTTGTGCAGCGCAACCTCGTGCACCACGCCGGCCGCGGCCTGTCGGGCAGCGCGATCCTCGCCCGCGAGTGCGTCGACGATTGACGCGAGGAGCTGGGCGTCGGTCTGGGCCTTCTCGGCGAGGTCGTGCTTGTCGGCAGTAGGGTCGAATCCGGGCGTCTCGGCCATGTATGAACTCCGGTCGTCGGTCGAACGGTCGTCGGTCGAAGGAGATGACTACAGGTTGAAGCCGCCATGCATCTTGAAGTGCTCAACGCGGCCGCCGTCAGCGAGGAGCTGGGCCATGACCGGCGGCAACGGGGCGAACGGGATGTCCATGCCCTTCGTCACGTCGTGTACCTTCCCTGCCTCGAGGTCGATGACGAGTTGGTCGCCGTCGTCGATGAGGTCGGTGTCGCACTCCACGACCGGAAGACCGGTGTTGATGGCGTTGCGGTAGAAGATGCGCGCGAAGGACTTGGCGAGAACGGCCTTCGTGTTGGAGTGGATCAGCACGAGCGGCGCTTGCTCGCGCGACGACCCCATCCCGAAGTTCTTGCCCGCAACGAGGAATCCGCCCTCGGGCTTCACCTTGTTGTAGTAGTCGGCGTCAAGCTCTTCCATGGCGTGCAGCGCCATCGCCTCCATGTCAGCGGACTTGAACTTGTACTTGCCGCTGATGATGTAGTCGGTGTTGATGTCGTCGCCGTACTTGAAGGCCTTGGCCTTGATCTCCACGAGCGCTCCTTG
>CAYHCN010000126.1:0-5621 GCA_964354945.1 uncultured Eubacteriales bacterium | reverse complement strand
GCCCCTTGGAGAAGATCGGGGTCTCGCCGGTGTTGAGGTACTTCGGCTCGCCCTCGCCCAGCACGCGCCCGCCGAAAGCGATGCACCGTCCCTGCAGGTCGGTGATCGGGAACATCACTCGCTCGTAGAACCGGTCGCGCAGCTCGCCGTTCGTCCCGCGCAGGCCGAGGTTCGCAGCGATGATCTCGTCCGCCGAGAATCCCTGCGACGTGAGCTCGCGTACCAATCGTCCCCGGCCGGGCGCATACCCCAGCCTGAACCGCTTGGCGACGTCGCTCCCGAAGCCGCGCCCGGCAAGGTACTGCCGCGCGTCGGCCGATCCCGACCCCCCGCCACGCACCAGTTGGGCGTGGTAGTACTCCGCGGCGGCCTCGCACGCAGCAACGAGCCGGTTGCGCTGGCCCGATGGTGCGCCGCCCTCCTCCTCGTGAATCTCGACATGCACGCGTTCGGCAAGCCCGCGTACGGCATCGGCAAACTCGAGATTCTCGATCCGCATCACGTAGCCGAAGGCGTCGCCGCCAAGCCCGCACCCGAAGCAGTGCCACAGCTGCGTCGTGGGATCGACCTTGAAGGACGGCGTCTTCTCGGCGTGGAAGGGGCAGCAGCCCCAGTACAGCCGCCCCTTCTGTTTGAGCACGACGCGCTCGCTCACCAGCCCGACGAGGTCGGTTGCGTCACGAACGCGGCGGATGTCCTCGTCAGAGATTCGGCCCACCGTCTACACAAGCCACTTCTTCGGCACGAACAGCCGCTCGAAGTCCCGGATCGCGAAGCGGTCGGTCATGCCCGCCACGTAGTCGATGACCGCCTGCGGCAGCACGGCGTCGTCGGACGGACGCAGGTCGGCGGGAAGCTCGCCGGGGTGGTCGAGGTAGTGGAAGAACAGCGCCTGCACGACGTGGTTCGCGCGGGGTTCCTCGGCTTTCGCCTTCGCCGAGAAGTACACCCGATCGAACAGGAACCGCCGCAACTCCATCATCGCGTTCCACACGTCGGCGGACATGCGCGCGTCGTCAGCTTCCGCGGTCGTCACGATCATGTCCTGGACCATCGTCCGGATGCGCGCACCGTGGTTGGTTCCCAGAAGCGCGACCGGACCTGCAGGCAAGTCGTCCTCGGCGAGCACGCCCCCGCGGATCGCGTCGTCGATATCGTGGTTCACGTAGGCGATGCGATCCGAGATCCGAACGATCTGGCCCTCCAGCGTGGACGGCACGTGTCCTCCGGTGTGCCCGAGGATTCCGTCCCGCACCTCCCACGTGAGGTTCAGACCCTTCCCGTCGTACTCGAGGTGCTCGACGATGCGCAGCGACTGCTCGTTGTGCCTGAACCGCTCCGGAGCGTCGGGCCAGCGGTTGCGAATCGTCGGGAGCGCCTCGTTCAGCGCGTCCTCACCGGTGTGTCCGAACGGGGTGTGGCCGAGGTCGTGCCCCAGTGAGATCGCCTCGGCAAGGTCCTCGTTGAGGCTGAGCGCACGAGCGATGGACCGGGATATCTGGGCAACTTCAAGGGTGTGGGTGAGCCGCGTGCGGTAGTGGTCTCCCTCGGGAGAAAGGAACACCTGTGTCTTGTGAGAGAGGCGGCGAAACGCCTTGCAGTGGATGATCCGGTCGCGGTCGCGCTGGTAGTCGGTGCGGTACTCGTCGGGGGCGAGTGGGCGCTCGCGACCACGTGTGGCATCCGAGTAGGCGGCTCGAGGCGAGAGCCGCACCCGCTCGGCGGCCTCGTATGCCTCTCGCGTCATGATCCCGGTCATCTCACGTCACCAGCGCTGTCGTCGTGGGTGCACGTCACTCCAACGCCCACCCGCATGAACGGTCCGGAGCCGAACCCCGTGGAACGAGGCCGGCTCCGGCGCATCTCGTCAGTCATCCGTCTGTTGGGACTGCGCCGCATTCGCGGCACGCCCGGGTCGAGAAGCCCCCGTGGAGGGCCTATCGGTTGTCCGACCTCGCCGCTGTCTCGGCGAGCTTGGCCTGCGCGGCCGCCAGCCGGGCGAGCGGGACCCGGTACGGCGAGCAGGACACATAGTCGAGCCCCGTCTTGAAGAACACGTGAACCGATTCGGGATCGCCGCCGTGCTCTCCGCACACGCCGCAATGCAACTTCGGGTTGGCTCCCCGACCTGCCTTGACCGCCATATCGACCAGCGTAGCGACACCGGAGTCTACCGTTTCGAACGGGTTGCGGTTGAGCACCTTGCGCTCGAGGTACTTCGGCAGGAACTTCGACTCGATGTCGTCGCGAGAGAAACCGAACGTCGTCTGGGTGAGGTCGTTGGTGCCGAACGAGAAGAAGTCGGCGACCTTGGCGATCTCATCAGCGGTCACTGCAGCGCGCGGAAGCTCGATCATCGTGCCGATCTTGAGGTCGAGCTCGATGCCCTGCTCGGCAGAGACCTCGGCAATGACCACCTCGGACTCGGCCCGAAGGATCTCGAGCTCCGTCACCACGCTGACCAGCGGGATCATAATCTCGGGCATCGGCGTCTTGCCCTGCTTGATGAGGGTGCATGTGGCAGAGGCGATCGCTCGGACCTGCATTGCGTAGATCTCGGGATTCATGATGCCGAGACGGCAACCGCGCAGGCCGAGCATGGGGTTCATCTCCGCCATGGCGTCGATCTCACGCAGGAGCTTGCGCTTCGAGGCGATCTCGTGCGTATCCCCGCCCGTGAGTTCCATCTTAGTGATCTCGATCTCGAGCTCGCGCGGATTGTCGAGGAACTCATGGAGCGGCGGGTCGAGGAGGCGCACCGTCACGGGCAGGCCGTCCATCGCCTCGAAGATGCCGAGGTAGTCCAGCGTCTGGACCTCGAGGAGCTTCGCGAGCGCCTCGTCTTTGGTCGCCTGGTCCTCCGCAAGGATCATGTCCTGAACGATCTGCTTCCGGTCGCCGAGGAACATGTGCTCGGTGCGGCACAAGCCGATACCTGCCGCGCCGAATTCGCGGCCGAGCTTCGCATCGTCAGGGGTGTCTGCGTTGGCGCGCACGCCCATGGTCCGGTACTCGTCGGACCAGCTCAAGATGGTGTCGAAGTCGCCGGACACCTCAGGTGCGACGAGCGGCACAGCACCGAGCACCACGATGCCCTTGGTACCGTCGATGGAGATGATCTCGCCCTCCCTGAGCTCGATGTCGCCGACGCGAGCGATCCTGTGCTCGGCATCGATGCGGAGCGCCTCGGCGCCGCACACGCACGGCTTGCCCATGCCGCGGGCGACCACGGCCGCGTGTGACGTCTTGCCACCGTGCGAGGTGAGGATGCCCTGGGCGGCGATCATGCCGTGGAGGTCGTCAGGGGTGGTCTCCCACCGAACGAGGATGACCTTGCATCCCGCCGCAGCGGCCTTCTCGGCGTCGTCGGCGGTGAACACGACCTCGCCGACCGCCGCGCCGGGAGACGCGTTGAGGCCCTTGGCGAACACTTCGTACTCCGCCTTCGGATCGAACTGGGGGTGCAACAGCTGGTCGAGCTGCTCGGGATCGACCCGCATGACCGCTTCCTCGCGGGCGATAAGGCCCTCGCTGACCATGTCCACGGCGATCTTGAGAGCCGAACGCGCGGTGCGCTTGCCGATCCGGGTCTGGAGCATCCAGAGGCGCTCTTGCTCGATGGTGAACTCGATGTCGCACATGTCGCGGTAGTGCTGCTCGAGCGTCTCGAAGATCTCGTAGAGCTGGTTGCCCGCCTCGGGAAGGGCCTCGGGCAGTTCGGCAAGCGGACGGGTGTTCCTGATGCCCGCGACGACGTCCTCGCCCTGGGCGTTGGTGAGCCAGTCGCCGTAGTACTCGCGCGTGCCGTCAGCGGGGTTGCGGGTGAAGGCGACACCCGTAGCCGACGTATCGCCCTTGTTGCCGAACACCATCGCCTGCACGTTCACCGCCGTGCCCAGGTCGGCGGGGATCTTGTACAGCCGGCGGTAGTCGATGGCGCGCTTGTTCATCCACGACTTGAAGACCGCCTCCACCGCCAAGCGGAGCTGCTGGTCGACGTCCTGGGGGAACACCACGCGACCGTCGGAGACCAGATCAGGGAACTCCGCTCCGTCCACGTGAGTCGCAACGATGTCCTTGAACTGCGCCGTCAGCTTCTCGAGGTCCTCGGCGGATAGGTCGGTGTCCTGCTTCACGCCGCGGGCCTGCTTCATCGCCGTTATCGCGTTCTCGAAGAGGTCGCCTTCGACTTCCAGCACGACCTTCGAGAACATCTGCACGAAGCGGCGGTAGCTGTCCCACGCGAAGCGCGAGTTGCCCGTCTGGGCGATGAGACCCTGCACCGAGACGTCGGTCAGACCCAAGTTGAGGATCGTGTCCATCATGCCGGGCATCGAGAATGGCGCACCGGACCGGACCGAGACGAGGAGCGGATCGCTCGGATCGCCGAGCTGCTTGCCCATCTTCGCCTCGAGGTCCGCGACGTTCGCCGCGACCTCCTCGGCGAGCCCCTCCGGGTACTGGCCCACGACCTTGTCGGTGGCCGACGTGATTTGAGGACCGTAGTACTCGACGCACGCCTGACAGGTGATCGTGAAGCCCGGAGGCACGGGAAGGCCGATGTTGGCCATCTCGGCGAGGTTCGCGCCCTTGCCGCCGAGCTGGTACTTCATGTCCTTGTTGCCCTCGGTCTTGTTGACCCCGTTCAGGTCCTTGCCGAAGGCGTACACGCGCTTGGTCTCGGACAACTCCCTCTCCTTTGCTGTCCTGAACTACCCCCATCGCCGCTGCCGGCTGAGCGGCGTATTGGAAATTCTACCCCAGCCCTGAGTCCGACTCCCCCAGTTCTGCTGCACCCTCGCCAACGGCGCCTACGGATCAGTCGAAGGGTTCTTCGATGTAGCGAAGGATCTCCTGGGCGGTCTCCTCGATGGCACGGTTGTCCGTGCGCAGCACGATGCATCCGATACGCCGCATCACCGCGCGAGCCTCCTCGAGCTCGCGCACGACCGACTCCTCCTCTGCGTAATGCGCCACGTAGCTGCCGAGCTCCTGCATACGCTGGGTGCGGATCCGCGAGAGAAGGGCCGAATCGGCGACGAGTCCGAAGACCTTCTTGGGGTCGACGTCGTAGAGCTCGCGAGGCGGTTCAGTCCCCAGGGTCAGGGGCACGTTGGCGGTCCGGTACCCCTTGAACGCGAGGTACATCGAGAGCGGGGTCTTGCTGGTACGCGACACGCCGATGAGGACGACCTCCGCTTCGACAAGGCCTTGCGGATTGCGTCCATCGTCGTGCTTGACCGCGAATTCGAGCGCCTCGATCTTCTGGAAGTAGCCCCTGTCGGTGAGCCGAACGAGCCCCGCCTCGCCCTTGGGCTCCTCGGCTGCAACCTCCGACAGGGTGGCCATCGGCGGGCCCAGGATGTCCACCCCGTTGACCTCGAGCTCCGCCATGACGCGATACATCTCGCTGCGCAGCCCCGGCTCTACGAGCGTGAAGAAGAACACGCAGTCGCGGCCGCAGTGCAGCTGCACGAGTTCGCGAAGCGCCTGAGGCGACGACACCTTGGGTAGGCGCTCGACCCGAAACGCGCCCGTTGCGAACTGGGCCGCCGCAGCTCGCGCGACCATATCTGCCGTCTCTCCCAGCGAGTCGGACAGGATGTGGATCGTCAGCCCCT
>CAYHCN010000125.1:0-5649 GCA_964354945.1 uncultured Eubacteriales bacterium | reverse complement strand
CGCCCTGGAACGCCTTCACGACGTCGATGACACCGATGATCATGCCGTTGATACCGAGCAGCAGCGTGACGGTTCCGACCACGATCGCGGTTCCGATCAGCGGCGCGCTGATGATGTACGCGCCGGCGACGATGCCGAGGATGCCGCTGAAGACCTTCCAGCCCCAAAGCTCGCGGCTCCACAACAGCGAGATGAAGTCGAAGATGCCGCTGATCAGCCACCACCAGCCAATGAAGTACACGAGCGAAACGGTCGTCCGAGCCGGGTAGGCGAGCAGCAGGCCGCCGATCACCAGGGCGGCTAGGCCCTGGATGAGCAGCAACCACCACGGAAACGCGGGGGCCGCCGCGTCGGCGGGCTTCGGAGCAGGGGCAGTCACGGTATCGGTCATGGGTCCTCCCAGTCCCTCGGTTACATGCGGCAACGCTGTCTGGCCTTCTTTGAGATTCCTGCCATAGACTACCCATTGGTTAGAGTGGAATCCATGCCGACTCCGAAGTGAGCCGCCTCTCCTCGGTGCGGCTTTCGCGCTGCGCGGCAGCCTGAAAACGTTTCGGGCATACAGAAACTGACAGCATCTCGTGACGCCCCTTTCGAGAAGACGAGCGGGGGCTGTCGACCCGAAGGGGGTTCTGCGGATGAGTGTCGAGACGGATGTTGCCACCGCGGGCGCACCGCCATCGACGGGCGGGACTGCCGTCGGAACGGCGACCCCGGCAGCTCCCGAGCGCGCGGGCGTCGTACTCGCGGCGCTGATCCTTGTTGCTGCGGTCGCCAACCTGAACTTGTCGGTCGCCAACGTGGCACTGCCGGCAATCGGCAAGTCCTTCGACTCCTCGCAGACCACCCTCGACCTCATCGCGGTCGGCTACTCACTCGGGCTAGCCGCCTCGGTACTCTGGTTCGGAGCCCTCGGCGACCGGTACGGCCGGAAGATGATGATCATCGCCGGTATGGTCCTCTCCATACCCGTGTCGCTGGCCGCGGCATACGCCCCCTCGGACACCGTCCTGTTCGTGGCCCGCGTCGTCGGTGGCCTCTCGGCGGGCATGGCCTATCCCACCACTCTGGCGCTGATCACAGCGCTGTGGGCCGGTGCAGCACGCACTCGCTCGATCGCCCTGTGGTCCGCCCTCGGTGGGGGCTTCGCAATGCTCGGGCCGGTGCTCTCGGGCTTCCTGCTCGAGCAGTTCCCGGGACAGTGGGGCTACGTGTTCCTGATCACCCTGCCTCTCGCCCTTGTTGCCCTGTACATGGCGTGGCGCTACGTCCCGGCGCACGTCAACGAGGCGACCGAGCCGGTGGACAACCTCGGCGGCGTGCTCTCGGCGGTCATGATGGGCGGGCTCATCATCGCGCTGAACTTCATGACCGTTCCGAGCATGCAGACGCTCGCCATCGGCCTGTTCAGCGTCGCGCTCGTCGCTCTTGTGCTGTTCGTCATCCGGCAGCGACGCGCCAGGAACCCGCTGTACGACCTGCACATCGCGGCGCGCAGAACCTTCTGGGTCGCTGCCTGCGCAGGCATCATCGTCTTCGGATCGCTGATGGGCGTCGCCTTCATCAACCAGCAATACCTCCAGAACGTGCTTGGCTACTCGTCACTCGATGCCGGCGCTGCCATCCTTCCGGCGGTCGTGTTCATGATTATCATCGCGCCGAGGTCGGCCAAGCTCGTGCATAGCCGAGGCTCCCGGTTCACGCTGCTCCTCGGGCAGGGGGTTCTCGGTCTCGCGTTCGTCGGAATGCTCCTGCTCTGGACGGAAACCAGCCCGTACTGGGAGGTCGCCGTACCGCTAGCCCTCATGGGCATCGGAGTGGGCCTGGCGGGCACACCCTCTTCGAACTCGCTGACCGGCTCGGTCCCTGTGACGCGCGTGGGCATGGCATCCGGCACCGCCGACCTGCAGCGAGATCTCGGCGGCGCCTTGATGACGTCGATCTTCGGCGCGCTGCTCACCGCGGGGTACGCGAACGCGATGGGGAGCGCGATCGCGCAGTCTGGCCAGAACGTGACCGCGACTACCCAGAGCGCTCTCCAGCTTTCCTATTCGAGCGCCGCAGACCTTGCATCGCAGTACCCGCAGTACGCCAGTCAGATCACGGCCGCCGCAAAGTCCTCGTTCCTTGCAGGTGACCAGTGGGCCTACGCCGCAGGGTTGGTCGCGGTGGTGATCGGCGCCGCGCTTACGTTCTTCCTGTTCCCGAACAAGGATGCCGAAGCCGAGATGCGCGCCACGTTCCAGGCCGAGGACGCCTAGTCAGGGAGGTCTCCATGTCTGACGCAGCGGTCAAGCCGAAGAGGTTCCGCCTGCCGATCCTCAACGGGATACTGCCGCTCGACTCGAAGCGAATCCCGGTCGACATCATCGCGGGCATCACGCTCGCGGCGCTCGCGATACCTGAGGTCATGGGCTACACCAAGATCGCGGGAATGCCGGTCATCACTGGCCTCTACACGATCGTGCTTCCAATCAGCGTGTTCGCTCTGCTCGGCTCGTCGCGGCACCTCGTCGTCGGTGCGGACTCGGCGACCGCGGCGATCATGTTCGCCGGGCTGACCGGACTCGCGCAGCCAGACTCCACCCAGTGGGTCGCGCTCGCGGGCTGGCTCGCAATCCTGACTGCCGGCTTCTTGCTGCTTTCGCGCATCCTCAAGCTGGGCTTCCTCGCCGACTTCCTCTCACGCACGGTGCTCATCGGCTTCCTCACCGGCGTCGGCATCCAGGTAGCGTGCGGACAGCTCGCGGGAATGTTCGGAGTCACCAAGACCGGAAGTGGGGCAATCGCCCAGGCCGTCAACGCGCTCAAGGAGCTGCCCCAGGCCAACACCGCCACGCTCGCCGTCTCGGCGGTAGTCATTCTCCTCATCGTTGGGGGCAAGCTCATCAGCAAGAAGATCCCGTGGGCGCTGATCGCGGTCATCGGAACGATCGCTGCGAGCGCATACCTCGATCTTGCGGCCAAGGGCGTGTCAACGCTCGGCACGATTCCGAGCGGGCTCCCCAAGCTCGGCGTCCCCGCACTCCCTGCCGCTGGTGTTTGGGGAACGCTCACTGCGACCGCGCTCTCTCTGTTCTTCGTGATCCTGGCGCAGAGCGCCGCGACCTCGCGCGCGTACGCGGTGAAGTACGACGACGCCGGGTTCAGCGAGAACACCGACCTCGTGGGCCTGAGCCTCGCCAACGTCGCGGCGGGGCTCTCGGGCACCTTCGTCGTCAACGGCAGCCCGACCAAGACCCAGATGGTGGATAGTGCGGGTGGCAAGAGTCAGATCTCACAGCTCACCACCGCAGCGATCGTGGTGATCGTGCTGCTGTTCCTGACAAAGCCGCTCTCGTACATGCCCAACGCGGTGCTCGCGAGCGTGGTGTTCGTGATCGGTATCGAGCTGGTCGACGTGAAGGGTATGCGCGGGGTTCTGAAGGTTCGCCCGGTAGAGTTCTATGTCGCCCTGATCACCGCGGCAACCGTCGTCGTTGTGGGGGTCGAACAGGGCATCATCCTCGCGATCGTCCTGTCGATGATCGCTCACGTGCGGCACAGCTACCGGCCACACAATTGGCTCGTGACCTGGGACGCCGAAGGGCCCAAGAGCCACAAACTCACTGAGATGACCGAGGCTCGTCCTGGCCTGGCGGTCTACCACTTCGGCGCGGGCGTCTACTACGCGAACTCGCAGGTGTTCCAGGAGCAGATACTCGACCTTGCCCAGCACCTCGACCCGAAGATCGATTGGTTCGTCCTCGAAGCCTCGGGCATCGGCGATGTCGACTACACCGCAGCTGAAACGATGAGGAAGCTCGTGTCGCTCCTGAAGGACAAGGGGGTGCGGTTCGCCATCAGCGACCTGCCGGACGAGGTGTATCGCGAACTGGAGGTCTCCGGTTTGGTCGAGGAGATAGGCAAAGACGCGTTCTATCCGACGGTGCCGGTGCTCTTGAAGGCGTACGAGTCGCAGCACGGTGCTAGCGAGCCACAAGCGAGCGCTGGAGCGCCTTCAAGCACTGAGACTGCCGAGTAGGACCCCCGAACCGTCCAGCCGGCCGGCGTCTATGCCCCGCAGCAGGCCTTGTACTTGCGACCGCTCCCGCACGGGCATGGGTCGTTGCGCCCGGTGTGCGCGGCTTCCTCGGCGAGCAGCGCCATGATGTCGCTGGCGTCGCGTCCGTCATCTAGCAGCGCGGCCAGCATCTTCATGCGGCGGTCGGTGTGCGCGAAGAAGCGCTTGAGCCCCTCGCACAGCCAGTTGAGACCCGGCTCGCCGTCGGGGGTCAGCAGGATGCGGTTCTTGGGGCACTCCCCGTTGCACGCGAAGACGAACTCGCACTCCCGACAGTAGCGCGGGAGGGTGTCGCGCTTCGCGTCACCGAACGCGCGCTGCTTCTCGGAGCGGACGAGGTCGCCGATCGGCGTCTCCATGATGTTGCCGAGGAGGTACGGCGGGTCCACGAAGTGGTCGCAGGAATACACGTCGCCATTGAACTCGAGCGCCACGCCCTCGCCACACGTCGGGCGAAGGATGCACAGCGAGGAGTAGCCTCGCAGGTAAGCGGCGAGCACGCCGTCGAAGAACTGCACGAACATCTCGCCCACATCGTTGCGCACCCACTCGTCGAAGATCGCCGAGAGGAACTCGCCGTAACCCACGTTGCTCACGCTGCGGTCGGTGACGGTGCCGGCGACCCCGTCGCCGGGCGGAATTGCGACCTCAACGATCGGGATGAACTGCAGGTAGCGCGCACCCAGTTCGTCTCGGAAGTAGCGGTACACCTCGAGCGGATGATTCTCGTTCGCCGCGTTGACGGTGCACAGGACGTTGAACTCGGCGCCGTGCTTCTGAAGCAGGCGCGCCGCTGCCTCCACCTTGTCGAACACGGGGCGTCCCGCGCCGTCGTGACGGTAGGCGTCGTGGAGCTCGCGCGGTCCGTCGAGACTCAAGCCGACGAGCACGTTGTTCTCGGCGAGGAAGGCCGCCCACTCCTCGTCGAGCAGGGTGCCGTTGGTCTGGATGGTCCGTTCGACCTGCCAGCCTGGCGGCAACGCCTCGCGCTCGACCTCGAGCGCCCGGCGGAAGAAGTCCAACCCCATCAGAGTGGGCTCGCCGCCCTGCCACGCAAGGGTCACGAACGGCACCCGCTGCGCCTCGATGGTCTGGCGCACGAACGCGTCCATGACCTCGTCGGTCATCTTCGAGTGGCTACCGGGGTACAGCGCCGCCTTCTCCAAGAAGAAGCAGTAGTCGCAGCGCAGGTTGCAGCGCGACCCGGTGGGTTTGGCCATGACGTGGAAGGCTTCAGGGGCTCGTTCGCTCATGCAGCCATGGTACGCGAGCGCGCCCGCGCGGAATGCGAGTCCTCACCGATCCGAGTCATCCGGACGCCGCCAGATTCTCCCAAATGGGCATAGTCCTGACAGTCATGACCGAGCGGCGACACGTGAGGTGAGGCGCATGCCCAACGGCAAACCGAACATCCTCGTTCTGTGGGGCGACGACATCGGCTACTGGAACATCAGCTTCAACAACAAGGGAATGATGGGCTACAAGACACCCAACATCGACCGGTTGGCTCGCGAGGGTGTCAGCTTCACCGACTACTACGGTCAGCAGAGTTGCACAGCGGGCCGCGCGGCCTTCATCACCGGGCA
>CAYHCN010000124.1:0-5693 GCA_964354945.1 uncultured Eubacteriales bacterium | reverse complement strand
CTACGCCGGGCGCATCTTCCGTATCGGGCACCTCGGCTACTTCGGCCAGTTCGACATCATCACCACGCTGGCGGCGCTCGAGATGACGCTCGCCGAGCTGGGCTACGAGTTCGAGCGCGGTGCCGGCATCCGGGCCGCCGAGACCGTGTTCATGGAAGGCTAGGGAGAATCGATGAAGGTACTCGTCGCAGAGTCAATTGCGGAGAGCGGCGTACGTGCGCTCCAGGAGAAGTTCGACGTAGAGGTGAAGACGGGGCTGTCGCCCGAGGAGCTCATCGCCGAGATCCCCGGCTACGAAGCGCTCATCGTTCGCTCGGCGACCCGCGCGACCCGCGAGGTCATCGAGGCGGGGACGAGCCTGAAGATCATCGGGCGCGCCGGCGTGGGCGTGGACAACGTCGACGTCGACGCCGCCACCGAGCGCGGCATCATCGTGTGCAACGCGCCCACCAGCAATATCGTCTCGGCCGCCGAGCAGACCATGGCGCTCATGCTCGCGATCGCCCGCAACACCCCGCAGGCCAACGAGAGCATGCACGAGTGCAAGTGGGAGCGCTCGAAGTTCACCGGCGCGGAGCTCTACGAGAAGACGCTCGCGATCTTCGGCCTCGGTCGCATCGGCGCGCTGGTGGCCGAGCGCGCCCGCGGCTTCGGCATGCGGATGATCGCGTACGACCCATACACCACTCCCGAGCGCGCCAGCGCGATGGGCGTCGAGATCGTCGAGAACGTCGACGACATCCTGCCCCAGGCCGACTTCATCACCGTGCACCTGCCCAAGACCAAAGAGACGATCGGCATGTTCGGCGCCGAACAGTTCGCCAAGATGAAGGACGGCGTGCGTCTGGTGAACACCGCGCGCGGCGGCATCTACCAGATGGAGGCGCTGGTCGACGCGCTGAAGAGCGGCAAGGTCGCCGCAGCGGGCATCGACGTGTTCGAGGTCGAGCCGTGTACCGAGTCACCGCTCCACGAGCTTCCCAACGTGGTGCTCACCCCGCACCTCGGCGCGTCCACTGCCGAGGCTCAGGACCGTGCCGGCGAGCAGATCGCCGACTACGTGATGATGGGCCTCGAAGGGCGCATGGTGCCGACCGCCGTCAACGTCGCGCCCGTTTCGCCCGAGGTCATGGAGAAGGTCGGCCCGTACATCGACCTCGTCCAGGACATGGGCGTCATGATCGCGCAGCTGGCGACCGGCGGCGTCGAGGAGATCGACATCATGACCGTCGGCACGCTCGCCGAGACCGACACCCGCATACTCAAGACCGCGGCACTCAAGGGCTTGCTTCAGCGGGCCACCGACGAAGGCGTCAACTTCGTCAACGCCGACTACCTCGCCGAGCAGCGCGGCATCCGCGTGAGCGAGACTCGGCGGGCCGAAGTACACGACTACGTCGCCATGGTCGCCCTCAGGGCCACGACGCCCCACGGGCCGGTCGAGATCGCCTCGGCACTCATCGGCAAGAAGGACGAGCCTCGACTGGTGTCGCTGTTCGGCTACGACATCGACATGGCCCCGACCAAGAACATGGCGTTCTTCCTGTATCCCGACCGTCCGGGCATGATCGGCAAGGTCGGAACGATCCTCGGCGCCGAGGGCATCAACATCGCTGCGATGCAGGTGGGACGGGCCGAAGCGGGCGGCCAGGCGCTGATGTGCCTGTCGGTCGATACGGCGCTCGTGCCCGACCTCCTGAACACGATCAAGGCCGAGGCAGGCATGGATAACGCGTGGAACGTGACGCTGTAACAGCAGGTGATAGCGACGGCGTAGCCGCGTCGCGAGCGCCCTGGCTCGATGTCGGGGCGTTCGCCGCTGCGCTGCTGGCGTACGCCACCTGCCACGGCGGCCTGTTCTTCGCGGGGTACGCCCCGGCCATCCAGGTAGGTATCGTCGTCGGCCTCGTCGCATCGCTCGTCGCGACCAGGCCGTGGCGTGCGGCTACCGTCGCCGCTGCAGCCGGCATCATCGGACCGATCTTCGAGATGCCGCTCACCGAGAAGTCCTACACCGGAGCCGTGTTCGCGGGCGGCTCGCTGCCCATGACGATCGCGTCCGTGGCCATCGTCGGCGCGCTCGTGGCTTTCGGTGCTGCGTGGCTCGTGCGCCGCGGGATGTTGCGCCCGGGTGTCGTCGTCGCGCTGGGCGCGGCGCTGCTCATCGCCAACCTGTGGCTCACCACCTCGGTGCTCCTGCCGGGGCGGCAGGTCGTCGACGGGCGCACCCTCTCCGAGTTCCTCACGACGCCGCCGAAGCCCAACACGAAGCAGGCCGACCAGGCCTACTACGTGGCGGTGGCCTCGTACATGAAGCGCGACGGCTTGTCGTACTACCAGGCGGTCAAGCGCGCGTACAACGAGAACACGGTGTGGGGCTACAACCCGCCGAACGTGCTGGCAGTCCGAGAGCCACTGCTGTTCTACGTGTGGACGCTCTTCGCCGACCTCCGCGGTGCGGTGTGGGCGATGGTCGCACTCGCGTCGGCTGCGGGCGCGCTCGCGCTCGCGGTGCCGAGGGGCCTGTCGCGACCCACCGCGAGGCTCATCGCCACCGGCGGAGTCGTCTCCTACCTGCTGTACTTCACCACGCTGCCCTACGTTCTCGGTTTCGAGCCGTGGGGAGGCGCGCTCGCCGTCGTGTGCGCGGGGTTGTTCGCGTTGGCGATCGGGGCCACACCAGCCGGCCTGGGGACGCCCGACGCTCCGGTGGACGACGCGCAGCACGTGCGTCGGCGACTGCTGATGGCATCGGCGGCGCTGGTCGCGTTCATTGCGGTCGCGTGCCGGGAGCTCATGCTGTTCCTGCCGGCGGCCGGACTCGCCGCCGCCTTGTTCTCGCCGAAGCGCGAGCGTCGCTTCGACCTCGCGGTGTGGATCGGGGCACTCGTCGCCGCGGTCTCTGCGTGGGCGATGCACGCGTGCGCGGCTCAGTCGATCATCACGCCGCGAAGCGGGCTGGAGAAGTGGGCATTCCGAGGCAACCTCGAAACGCTCGTCATGGGGGTCACCCACGGCTCGCAGCAGCTCTCCGCGCAGGGGTGGATCATGGTCACCCTCGCGGTGCTCGGCGTCATCGGTGCCGCAGTGCAGGCCGAGCGCCAGTACCGCGTATTCGCGCTGGTGGCGCTGGGGCTTCCGCTGGTGTTCTTCGTATTCGCGTGGAACGGAGCCATCGACATCACCACCGGCGCGAAGGTCAACTACTGGGGTTCGATCGTGAACCCGCTGCTGCTGGCATTCGTGCCCGCCGCGCTGCTTCTGATTCCCGGGATGCGCGCGACAGCTACGGCCGCAGAGACGGCGGGGATCGCGCAGACCGCGCCGCAGACCGCTGAGGCGGACGGTGCGGCAGCATGATGTCGGTCGTCGACATCCGCGATCGAAGCATCCGCGGGCTCGAGGGCATCGCGTCCGGGACCGCGTGGCGCGACGTACTTGCGACGACGGTCGCCGCCCTCACGGTCCTGTGCGCGATGGGCGGCCTCATCGTCTTCGTGCCCGGGCTGCAGCTCGCGGTCATCGCCGGCGCATGCGCCGCGGTGATCGCATCGACGACCGCTCGGGCAGCAGTCACCTCGGCGATCGGATTCGCGCTGGCCGTACTCGCCGGTCCCCCGAACGCGTGGTTCGCCGACACCAGCTTCACCGCTCGAGTTGTCGCGCTCGGCCCGTGGGTCATCGCCGCCGCAGCCGCGGCCGCGCTGCTCCGCGAGGTGGTCGCCCGGCATTGGCTCTCGCCGCGCTTCCTCGTGATCGCCGCGATCGTGCTGCTGGTAGCCAACATGTGGGCGACCACGTTCAGCGCGAACGCCGAGTCGACGTTCGATCCCGTGAGCGGGTCGCAGATGCCGTCGTTCTGGCAGCAGCTTGAAGGGGGAGACATCCCTCGGCAGATCGCAGCAAGCGATGACGCCGCGTTCTTCAAGGTGTACCAGCGGATGCGCGGCGGACAGCCGTACTACCCGGCGTTCAGCGCGGAGCTCAAGGCCAATCCGCGATGGACGTCGCGATCGGTGACGTCGTTCAGAGAACCGGGGCTCTTCTGGTTCTGGTCGGCGTTGCCTTCGGCACGATTCGTGGTGGTCGCGTTCCTCCTGCTCGCGAGTGTCGCCGTCGCGTGCGTCGTGCCGATCACGGCCGGCGTCGCGAAGATGCCGCTGGTCCTGCCGGCGTGCGCAGCACTGGCGAGCTACTTCGTCTACTTCCCGGTGCAGTTGCCCGTGTTCTCCCAGGAGTCGTGGGCCGCGTTCTTCGGTGTCGCTGCGCTGGCGGCGTTCTCGCTGTCGCTGCGTTCGCAGCGTTGGCGGGCGTGGGTCATCGCATCGGTGGCCCTCGCCGTTCTGGGGACGCTGATCCGAGAGACACTGGTGTTCGTGCCCTTGGCCGGTCTGGCGTCGGCATTCGTAGGCAGGGAGCGACGCTCGTTCCGGGTCATCACCTGGGCTCTTGGGCTCGCGGTTCTCATCGCCGGGTACGCGGCGCACTTCGTTGCGACGCGACCGTACCTGGCGGGGGAGGCCAGCGAGAGCCAGTTCGCCAAGGGTGGGCTAGAGAATGTCGCCTCGGCGATCACCTACGCGACGGACATGCTTGGTGCGGGCGGTATTCTGGTCTTCGGACTGGTCGTGCTCGGCGTGATAGGCGCGATCCTCCTGCCCGACCGGAGCGCTCGTGTGTTCGCGCTTCTCGCCACCGTCGCTCCGCTGGCCTCGTTCCTGTTCGTTGCGAACCGGGCTTGGTACGAAACGACGGGTGAGCGCATCAACTACTGGGGAGCCAGCGTGATCCCCATCGTGTTCGCGCTGGTGCCCGTGGCATTCACGCTGCTCCCGGGCGCGCTTCCCAACAGCGCCGCCGCGCGGGCAGTCAGCACGTCGAAGAAGAAGCCGGTCAGGTCAGCCGAGGCAGCGACGGTTAGGAGTCGATGATGGAGCGGGTCTACATCTTCGATACCACGCTTCGCGACGGGGAGCAGTCCCCGGGCGCGAGCATGAACACCGAGGAGAAACTCGAGATCACCCGGCAGCTCGTGCGTCTCGGCGTGGACGTGATCGAGGCGGGGTTCCCGATCTCGAGCCCCGGTGACTTCGAGAGCGTGAGGCGTATCGGCGCCGAAGTGGGAGACGCGTGCACCGTGTGTGCGCTGTCCCGCGCCGTGCCCAAGGACATCGAGTCGGCTGCCGACGCGCTCAAAGGCTCGAAGCGGCCGAGGATCCACACCGGTATCGGCTCCTCGGACAGCCATCTGCGCGACAAGCTGCGCATCAGCCGGGACGAGGCGCTCGAGCGCGCGGTCGCCGCTGTGACGCTGGCAAAGACGTTCGTGGAGGACGTGGAGTTCTATGCCGAGGACGCCGGCCGAGCCGACCCCGAGTTCCTGTACCGGATGATCGAGCAGGTCATCGAGGCGGGCGCGACCGTCGTGAACATCCCCGACACCACGGGGTACTCGTACCCCGAGGTGTTCGGCGCACTCATCGGCGGGCTCATGGAGCACGTGGACGGAATCGAGAACGTCACCGTGTCGGTGCACTGCCACAACGACCTCGGACTGGCTACGGCCAACGCGCTCGCGGGCGTGAAGGCCGGGGCGAGACAGATCGAGTGCACCATCAACGGCCTGGGCGAGCGTGCGGGCAACACCGCGATGGAAGAGGTCGTGATGGCGCTCAAGCAGCGTCCCGACGTCT
>CAYHCN010000123.1:0-5698 GCA_964354945.1 uncultured Eubacteriales bacterium | reverse complement strand
TTGCCGGCTGAGTTCGAAGTCGACCGCCTCCTCGACTGCAGCGACATCCGTCTCCGCGACCTGCCGGTAGTGCACGGCGATCGCATACTTCTTGCGCTCGATCTGCGCACCCGCGACTCGGCCGAGCGCTGCGGTCAGACGCTCCTCGGCCTCAGCGAGCGGCTCGAGGAAACGCTCGAACTCGCCCGCGCGCTCCTGAGGAAGCTCCATCCCCGACGGTGTCACCACATCGAACCCATGACTGCCGAGGTACAGCACCTCAACGACCCCGACCTGCGCGATCACGAACGCCACATCGCGCCCGCTCACCACCGCGACCAGGCAACGCGCCGCGAGGGCACGCACGCGCTCGCGCATTGCGCCGTCAAGCACGGCGTCCTCAGGGCGCCTGACTATCGGCGTCAGCGTGCCATCGTAGTCGAGGAAGATCGCGAGCCGGCGGCCCGCGAGGGCGGGTGCGATCTCGTCGTCCCAGCGTGCGAGCGCGTCGGGGAGCGAGGCGATCGGCGTACGGTGGAGCACGGCGACGTCCGCGAGATCAGGCACGACGACATCGGCCCCTGCATCGAGCAGCCGCTCGGGCCGCCCAGCGTGGTCCACGCCGATCACGAGCCCGAACCCGCCCACTTTGCCTGCGGCCACACCCGACTCTGCGTCCTCAACGACCACCGCGCGCTCGGGACCGACGCCCAGCCTGCGCGCGGCCTCAACGAAGACGTCGGGCGCCGGCTTGCCGGCAAGCCCCAGCTCGGCGGCCGTATCACCGTCGACCCTCGTGTCGAAGAGCGTATCGACTCCGGCCGCCTCGAGTACCGCGGCGGCGTTGCGCGACGCCGAGATGATCGCTGTGGCGACCCCCGCCTCCCGCAGGGCGCGCACCAGTGCGACCGCCGAGGGGAACGGGTGGGCGCCGACACTGGCCATGGCGGCCAGGAAGTAGCCGTTCTTGCGCGTGCCGAGGCCGTGGACCGTTGAAGCTTCTGGCTGGTCGTCATCGGCTCCTTCAGGCAGCGTGATGCCGCGCGACTCCAGGAACGAGCGCACCCCGTCGTGGCGCGCCTTGCCGTCGACATACGAGAGGTAGTCGCCCTCCATATCGAACGGCACGAACTCAGCCCCGGTCTCTGCGGCATGCTCGCGCAGGAAGTCGTCGAAGAGCCGCTTCCACGCCTCGCTGTGCAGTGTGGCCGTATCAGTGATGACGCCATCCATGTCGAAGATGACCGCGTCGAATCGATCCGGGTCGATCTGCACGCTGGGTATGACGGTCATGCACGCTCCTCCTCGCCCATCACGGTGCGCTGTCAGCAAGTGCCTACCCGTGCCGGCCTCCTGATCCGCCGGGCTCGAACATGGGAGTGAGCCAACACTGATGCCGATTGGTCAAGCGTGTACCTGAGCTCGCACAGCTACAAGGCTCGACGGCATGAACGAGCGGACTCCTCACGCATGAGATTATCCGGCAGTCCGATCCTGGGTAGGCTGTCTGACCGCTTCGGTCGGGCACCAGACCTCGGCCGCGGGCATACTCTGCATAGGGGGTAGGCCTCGGACGAGGAGGGCAGCGCCGTGATGATCACCGGCACCAGCAAGAGCGTGATCCCATTCCGGCTCCAGGATGCCAAGCGGGTTGGCGAGGGATGCTACTACCTCGACTTCATCGTCTGGCTGAACGGCGACCAGATCGAGATGGGCAACGGGATCGGCTTCAACTACGGCTGCTACGTCAACGGCTACGGCGGCTTGGTGATCGGGGACGGGACGATGTTCGGCCCGTACACAATGGTGCACACGGCCAACCACGAGACGGAGGTCGACCGACGCTTGGCGGAGCAGGGGTGGGAGGAAGGCCCGGTCACGATCGGGACCGACTGCTGGATCGGCATGGGAGCCTGCATCCTACCGGGGGTGACGATCGGCGACGGCTGCATCGTCGGCGCAGGTAGCATCGTGACCCGCGACCTCGAGCCTTGGACGGTCAACGTGGGTAACCCAGCCAAGCCGATCCGGAGCAGGAAATGAGGGTCCTCTTTCTGCAGCGTCAGCCCTGCATTCGCGCGCTCAAGTACGCGGTCGGCTTGCGGTCGGTCGCGCCCGGGGTGCGCCTGGCCTTCGCGTGCGAGGGCGCGACCCTCACCCAGTTCTACGGCGAGGGCGACGAGCTGTTCGAGCGCTGGTTCCGCCTGGATGGTGACCCGCGGGGGGAACTTCGCCGGGCGATCGACCGGTTCCGCCCCGACGTGATCCACAGCCACAACCTACCCGACCACCTCACCGTGCTGGCGACGGAGATCGCCTCCGGACGGGTGCCGGTCATCCACGATGTCCACGACTTGCGCAGCCTGCGCGTGACGCCCTACGAGGACGGGCTGCCCGACTCCGACGACGACCACATCGGTCTGGAACGCCGGGCGATCGAGGGTGCCGACGCCCTGATCACCGTCTCCGACGAACTGCTGGGCGAGATCGAGGCCCGCTACCGGGCTCCGGCACTGCGCGCCGTCTTCCCCAACCTGGCGCTGCGGCGTGACCTGCCCGAGCAGCTCCCGCATCCCAGGCGGCGACCCGGGAGCCGTCCGCGGCTGGTCTACCAGGGCACGCTCTCGCTCAACAACGGGCACTACGACCTGCGCCGCATCTTCTTGCGCCTGCTGGACGCGGGAGCGGACCTTGACGTGTACGCCGCTCGCGACCTCGATGAGTATGCCGAGATGGCCGGACGCAATCCGCACATGCGCTACCAGTCGCCGCTCCCGCCCGCGACTCTGATGGGGCGCCTGTCCCGCTACGACTGGGGCTGGGCAGGTTTCAACGCCGATCTCAACAGCGCGCACCTGGACACGGTGCTCCCCAACAAGGGATACGAGTACATCGGCTGCGGCTTACCCGTGCTCACCCTGGGCCACCGCGCCTTGGCCCGCATGCTCGAGCGGGAGGGCGTGGGCATCAGCCTCGAGCGACCCGAGGATCTCGCCGAACAGCTGGCCGAGGTGGACTACCTGCGCCTCCGCCGTCGGGTGGCCGAGGTTCGCTGGGACATGACCGTCGAGGGCGCCATCGGGACCGTCATCGAACTGTACAGGGAGCTGACCGGGGCCCGCACTGCGGCCTGAGCATCGTCGCGCCGGAGCGGTCGCCGACTAGGGGCGCGCGATCGGATCCACGCCCGGAACGCCGTCATCCGAGACGTGTTCGCTCCAATTGCGTCCATCCCAGTAGCGGAATTGATGTCCTCCCACGGGGTCCGGGTACCAGCCCGGGGGAGTGGCCACGGCAGAGGGGGGTATGACCGCCACCGGGCCAACGCGGGCGTGCGGAGCGACCCAGGCCCTCGTGTATGGCGAGGCGGGGCGGGGCAGTTGGTGCGCCCACGTGCGCACGTCCGAGCTGAGCCACTGAATCTGTCCCGAGGCGTCGTACTCGAGGACCTGCGCCAGCGTGACCGGCGTGCCGCCCACCGCGAACGCGCCTGTCGTCTGATCGTACGTTAGTTCACGCCCGTCGATGTACGTGCCTAGCTGCATTCGCATCTCCATTCCCTTCGAGCTCATCGTACCCGCGTTCCTCACGCTGCGAGCAAGACACGCTCACCGGTGGACGCAACTCGAGTCGTCACATGCAGCGTGTCCATCGGAGAGCTGCGAAGGTAGAATCGGTCACGCTCGCTCGTGCACTCGAGTCAACGCGTCTGCATGAGCAGAACGAATCGTCGAGCTGAAGAGAGGACGCGCACTATGCCGGAATCCAAGCGCCTCTACATGTACGGCGGCGCCTACGCCACGACTGACGACGCGCGAGCCGAACTGGAGCACCTTCGGGAGTTGCACCGCGGCAAGCACATCGGCCGTTACGATGCCGTGGCCATCAGCAGGAAGCCCGACGGGTCGGTCGATGTGATCGATCTCGACGCGACCGTTCGCGGGACAGGCGCCTGGAAAGGCGCGCTGGCCGGAGGCGCCCTCATGGTGCTCTTCCCGCCGTCGGTTCTGGTAGGCGTCGCAGCAGGTGCGGCAGCGGGTGCGGTCGCGAACGACATGAACAAGCGCATCAGTCGCCGTGACGCGGATAAGCTGGCCGAGCTTCTCGCTCCCGGCGAGTCGGGTGTCTTGGTGGTCGCCGAGAACATAGAGGACGCCTACTCCAGCGCGCTGCTAAAGGGCGCCACGCGTCAGCAGGCGCTCGTCATCGACGCGGATGCAGACGTGGTTGAGGAGGCACTCCAAGCCGCAAAGGACGAGTAGCGGCCCCTATACCACCACGATGACGATCAACCGACCGACACCGAGGCCGGCCACGAACCTTCCGCGCAGGTGATCACGCTGCCCGACAGCCCGCGCCGTCCGCCCCCTCGCAAGCGTGCCGCTCCCTGATGTCAGGACATGACAAGAGGCCTCGGCAAAGTGCCAAGGTCTCTTTCAATTGCTGGTCGGCCACAGTGGATGCACTCCGAACGCCGTGAGCCGGCGCTTCTACCGGGTTGGAGAATCCTCGACCAGCTCCAGGTCCTCGAGCACATGGGACGCCACGAGACGCCTGTAGCCGACAAGGTGCTCCGGCCAGCCATCAGCCTGGTCGTACTTGACAGCTCTCGCTGACCATACGTAGGAGTGCGCCTTGCGCCGATCGTGGCCCTGCTCGGCCAAGGCTCGGTACGCCTCGGCTCTGGTCACGAGGAACCCGCCGAGGTCGATGCGCTCCCGCAGGAAGGTCTCGAGGATCATGCGAACAAAGCTAGCCCTTCCCTGTGCTCGGGCCGTGACCGCTTTGTGTGGGTCCAGTGTTCTCGCGGAAGAGCCGGGGTGGAACTCTCGGCCCCGTGCTGGCCCACCCCTCGAGCGTCCGCGGGTGCTCCAGAAGCGTAAAGGAATGCGGTCGACACGCTGAGCGCGGTGACGAGCGCGGGCTGGCGGTACCTGACGGTGAAGTGAGGGCCCGAGGGCCCGCAAGGCCGAGCTCGACCTGCGGCAAGTAACGAAGAGAGGCCGGGAGAACCCGGCCTCTCTTCGTTACTGGTGGACCATCGTGGACGCACTCAGAACGCCACGGCGACATTGGGGCGGCTACGGAATCGACGTAGGCGCTACTCCGAACCACGTCTCATAGATGTCAGCGTACGTTCCGTCTGCCTTCGCCCCTTGCAGCGCGGTATTCACCGAACTGCGCAAAGCGTCACCCTTCTGGAAACCGAGCCCGAACTGTTCGCCGGTCGGAATGCCTTGCACGATTCGCGCGGTGCGCGCGGGATTCGTGAGAAGGTACTCGGCGAACCACCTGTCGAAGATCCCGGCTGTCGCGTCTCCGGCGTCGACCGCGTCGAAGGCGTCGACCCCGTTGTCGTACGCCGTGACCGTGACGCCCTTCGGTGCCAGGTTCTGGGTGGCCCACCACTCGGAGGTCGTACCCGCCTGCACAGCTACCTCGTCCCCGGCACCAAGCTCGTCGGTCGACGTGATCGCTGAGTTGGCCGCCACGACCAGACAGGCGTCCGCGTTGAAGTAAGGATCCGAGAAATCAATCAACGCTTTTCGGCCGTCCGTGATGGTCAGTGCCGAGGCGATCATGTCGAACTCGCCGTTCTGTAATCTCGGGATGAGCTCATCGAACGGGTAGTTCTTGAACTCGACGGCGAACCCCAGTCTCGCGGCGATCTCCTTCACCAAATCGACGTCGAAACCGACAACCTGCCCATTCTGGATGC
>CAYHCN010000122.1:4157-5707 GCA_964354945.1 uncultured Eubacteriales bacterium | reverse complement strand
GTGGAGAAGGTGTAGCCATGGGCGGAAGCAAGATGGACGTTTCGACGAAGGTCTCGAGCGGCCGCATGACACCCGGCCGGATCGCGATGTACGTGGCCATAGCGGCGGCGGTCGTCCTCGTGCCGATCATGTTCCAGGCGATCGGGTGGGGCTTCATGGTCCGCATCCTCGCCATCGTCGGCATCTACGTGATGCTCGCCCTCGGTCTCAACATCGTGGTGGGCTTCGCGGGGCTGCTCGACTTGGGCTACATCGCGTTCTTCGCGATCGGCTCGTACGTCTCGGTCATCGTCACCCAGACGGTGATTCTCAGCCAATCGGTCGGGTTCTTCGAGAAAGCCGGCGGCCAAGTGCCGGCAGGGGTCAATCTGTGGGCGATCGTGACCTACAGCGCTCCGATGCAGGAGCTTGCGGCCAACCCTGCATTCTCGCAGGCTATCCGCTCGGTGAGCACCACGAGCGCCATCCTGCCGTGGATGTTCATCATCTGCATCCCCCTTGCTGCCGCTGGGGCTGCCGCCACCGGCATCATGCTGGGCACTCCGGTGCTGAGGCTGCGCGGGGACTACCTCGCTATCGTCACCCTCGGCTTCGGCGAGATCGTCCGCATCATCATCACCAACAACGCCTTCGGGCTGACCGGAGGTGCCGCGGGTCTCCCGCGCGCGGGCGTCATCCTGCCCGACCCCGTCGGTTTGAAGTGGCTCTCCGAGAACCTCACGGTGAGGGTGGGCAACTCACAGTTCTACGTAGACCCCAACCTGTACTGGTACTTCGTCATCGTCCTGTTCTGCCTGGCCACGATCTTCGTGGTTCGCAGACTCGACGATTCGCGGTTGGGAAGGTCGTGGACGGCGATGCGCGAGGACGAGGTGGCTGCGTCGTCGATGGGCGTCAACATCATGACGTCGAAGCTGTGGGCGTTCTCGCTGGGTGCGTTGTCCGGCGGGCTCGCGGGCATCGTGTTCGTCAACCTGCAGGGAAGCGTCACGCCCGAAACGTTCAACTTCATGGAGTCGGTGTTCGTCGTCTCCATCGTCGTTCTCGGCGGCATGGGCTCGATTCCCGGCGCGATCATCGGCGGTCTGATCATCACAGGCGTGCCGGCGTTCATCCAGGGCATGGCCGCGTCGGGCAAGCTGCCCATCGACCCGGGCACCGCCACGTTGATCGGCAACTACCGCTACCTTGTCTTCGGCCTCCTCATGGTGGTCATGATGGCGTGGCGACCACAGGGCATCTTCCCGTCGCAGCGCCGCTCGCGTGAGCTGCATCCTGAGACCGAGAAGATGCTCGACGACGAGAACGAAGCGCTGTACGACGCTCAGCACGATGTAGACATCCCCGGCGAAGACCTGTGAGAGGGGGGGAGTAGCTATGACACGATTGGTCGACGCAAGCAACGTCACGATGCAGTTCGGCGGCCTGAAGGCCGTCAACGACGTGACCATGCACATCGACGAAGGCGAGATCGTCGCCCTCATCGGACCGAACGGTGCGGGCAAGACGACCTTCTTCAACATGCTCACCGGCATCTACGCCCCCACCGA
>CAYHCN010000122.1:0-4057 GCA_964354945.1 uncultured Eubacteriales bacterium | reverse complement strand
CTGGTTCGTCGTGTTCGCGACCTCGGCATCACCGTGCTCCTCATCGAGCACGACATGAAGGTCGTCATGGACATCGCCGAGCGTATCTACGTGCTCGATTTCGGCACGCTCATCGCCGAGGGAGTGCCCGCCGAGATCCAGCGCAACCCGCGAGTTATCGAGGCGTACCTCGGCAAGGCAGCGGGTGCGGCATTCGCTGCTGCCGAGAAGAGCGGCGAGGACGTCGCCAATGCCCTGGAAGCTGCATTCCTTGTCGACGAGCCGCTGGAGACGGCGTCGACCGACGTCGATGCCGAGCTACGTGCCAAGGCCGACGCTGAGCCAGACGCTGCAGACCTGTCCGACACCGCGAGCGAGCCCGAAGGCGACCAGCCCGACGGCGAGACGCCGGACCAGGAGTAAGGAGAACTCATGCTGCTCCAGGTCAACAATCTCGTCACGTCGTACGGCAAGATCGAGGCGCTCAAGGGCATCAGTCTCGACGTCGAGCAGGGCGAGATCGTCACGCTTATCGGCGCGAACGGCGCCGGCAAGTCGACGACCCTCAAGACCATCTCCGGCCAGCTGAAGCCTTCCGGCGGGACGATCGAGTTCAACGGGAAGTCGATCGTGGGTATGCCGGCACACAGTGTGGCCGAGCTTGGGATCGTGCAGGTTCCCGAGGGGCGCCGCATCTTCTCCCGCATGACGGTTACCGAGAACCTCGAGATGGGTGCATTCCTGCGCAAGGACAAGCCTGAGATCAAGGCGGCGGTGGAGCGTGTCTTCGAGCTCTTCCCTCGGCTCGCAGAGCGGCGGGGTCAGAAGGGCGGGACCTTGTCCGGTGGCGAGCAGCAGATGCTGGCGATGGGCCGAGGTCTCATGGCCAAGCCGAACCTGCTCATGCTCGACGAGCCTTCGATGGGCCTCGCTCCGGTCGTCGTGGAGACCATCTTCGAGACGATCGAGCAGCTCAACAAGGAGGGCATCACCATCCTGCTCGTCGAGCAGAATGCGCACCTCGCACTGTCGATCGCGGACCGCGGCTACGTGCTTGAGACCGGCGAGATCAAGCTCACGGGTCCGGGCAAGGAACTGCTCACCAACGAGGAAGTCCGAAAGGCGTACCTCGGCGAGGCGTAGCGCACGTCCGGGCGCATCTCGCACTACGTGAAGGGGCGACACCCAGGTGTCGCCCCTTCTGTGTCCCACTGGGTTGCCACGAGCTAGCCGAGTGGCTTGTCCATGTAGATGGCCTCGGATGCGGTCGACGGACGATACGGCTCGATCACCCTGAAGCCGAGGCTCTCGTACAGCGAGATCGCCTCGATCATGTGAGGCATGGTCACGAGCCGGAGGCGCGTGTACCCAGCCTCGCGTGCCCACGTCTCGCTCGCGACGACCATCCGCCTCCCGATCCCGCGCCTGCGCGCTTCGGGGATGACGTAGAGCCGTCGCATCTCGACACACTCCACACACCAGGGTGCGATGGGTCGGAGTACCACGCAGCCGAGTGCCGGCTCCGAGGATCGGCGCGCCAACAAGGCCCTGCCGAGGGGCGGACCGTACTCGCCGGGAAGCGTCTCGATCTCTTCGACGTGGCTGGGTTCGGAGGTCCACCCCTGCTCATCGACGTAGCGTCTGAGCAGCTCCGCCAGCATGGCAAGGCGCGCTGCCCCGTCGGCGAACTCGACCACGAGCTCCGTCATGCCAGCGCTCGCTCGGCTCGCTTGCGCGCCGCCGCCGCGGCAGCCTCGTCAGCCCCGAGGTCCGCCAGCAACGCACCGTCACGAACTCGCCACTCGCCGCCGGCGATGACTGCGTCGAGCGTCTGGCACCCGGCGTCGCGGACGAGGGCCGCTTCAGGGTCGTCTGAGTTCGGGATGCGGAACGCAGCGAGGTCGGCCTGCACTCCCGGTTCGAGCACGCCCACGCGGTCTTCCACGCCGAGCGCAACCGCGCCGTGCACGGTCAGCATCTCGACCAGCGTGCGATCCGACAGGTCGGGGAAGTGCCGGCGCAGCGCGCGAGATTCTTCGAAGAGGTCGAGGTCGGGCGTGCTGGCGAGCGAGTCGGTGCCGATTCCCACGGGGAGCCCGGCGCGGAGCAGCTGCTTGACGGGCGCGATCCCATTGTGGAGCCACTCGTTCGAACGGGGACACGTGACCACGCCGCGGGCGGTCGCCGCAAGGCGTCCGACGTCTGTCGGCCATGTCTGACACACGTGGATCGCGGTCGTCCCGTCGAGGACTCCGAGCCGGTCGAGGTAGACGATGGGTCGCTCGCCGGTGGGTTGGAACCCGTGCGCGAGCTTCGCGGCCACAGGCGCGAGCTCGCCAGATCCGTCGCGTACCAGGTCGACCTCGGCGACGGTCTCGGCGACGTGGAGGGCGACGGGCGCCCCGACCTCGCGCGCAAGACCGACGACCGCCTCGAGCAGCGCGGGACCGGACGAGTACACCGTGTGCGGCGAGAGCCCGCAGCGAACTCGCGGCCCGCACTCGCGGTCGGGGCGGTAACCGAGCGCCTCAAGGCGGGCGGGCAGCTCGGCCGGAGTGATGCCGAGGACCTCGAAGAAGAACGTACCGCCGAGCCCAACTCGGGCAGCGGCGTCGACGGAAAGCGCGCCGTAGGTGATGTCACCCACAGAGGTCACGCCGGCCAGCAGACACCGCGCGGCGCCGACCGCGGTCGATGCGGCGTAGTCCTCGGCGGACCATGACCGCATCGCGGCCACGATCTGGGGCAGCCACTCGGTGAAGGGCGTCGGCTCGAAGAGCCCTTCGACCGCCGAGAGCCCGAGGTGGGTGTGGGCGTTCACGAGTCCCGGCATGAGGATGCGGCCGGGAAGGTCGACGTGCTCCTGGTCCGGACACCGCGGCGCGAGTTCGTCGGCCGACCCCACAGCTGCGACATGCTCACCGTCCACGAGCACGGCTCCGCAGCGGATCGGACGGCGGGAGACGGGGACCACCCAGTCTGCAGTCAGCAGCATCCCTGGGGCCTCAGGAGGACCGCTCGTCGGGGATGCTCAGCAGCGAGGGCTTGCGGTGTTCCATGCATCCGCAGCCGGCGTCGAGGTCCGCCTCGGCAACGGTGTCGAGGACGATCCGCGCGATCGTCTCGGACTCCTCGAAGAAGATCGCCTTGAGCTCGGCGTGCTCCCACTCCTTCACCACGCCCTCGCCGTAGTTCACGACGATGTAGATGCCGGCGTAGCACGCACCGATATCGCGAGCGAGGAACACCTCGGGGGCGAACGACTGCCCGATGACGTCCCCGCCGAGCCGCTTCATGTAGTCGACCTCGGCGACGGACTCGAACCGCGGCCCGTCGGTCACGAGGTAGGTGCCACGCGAGAACACGCGGGGGAACGCGCCCGTCTCGGCGGCCGCCATCGCAAGGTCAGACGCGAGGTCCGGGCATACGGGACGACGCATGACGAGCAGGTGGTCGCCCCGAACGTAGATGTCCTGGCGGGTGGTGAGATCGATGAAGTCGTTGGGGACCACGACGTCGCGCGGGTCAAGGAGGTGGTTGAGCGAACCCACGCCTCCGTCTGCGACGACCTTCGTCACGCCCGCCTCGGCGAAAACCCAGAACAGCTGCAGCGAGGCGTCAGCTCGCTTCACGCCCCGACGCCACCCGTGCATCTTGACTGCGAGCGCTTCACGCGGGCCGCGCGAGCCGGTGACCCGGAAATGGGTGAACGCCGGCGAGCGGCCGAACGGGGTGTCGAAGGCGAGGTTCTCGGCGAGCAGTTCGACGCGCTCGTCGCCAAGCGCTGCAGGGAACTCGAACGACAGCGAGCCGCTGCCGCCGATGACGCCGAACTGTGCCTTGGGTACGGGGTTCTCGGTCACGAGCTCCCTCCTCCCGCAAGAGGCTACCCGAAGCGAGGGTGTCGCACCACAAACCGCGGGCCGTGGTACGCAGCTGACCCTTTCTCCGCACTTCGGGGCACATACTCCTACGTCGTCCCCCGTTCACGGAGGTCTTTCTCATGGCGCGTGCGATCTGGAAGGGCGCGATCTCGTTCGGCCTGGTGACGATCCCGGTCGGCCTCGTGTCCGCCGAG
>CAYHCN010000121.1:0-5713 GCA_964354945.1 uncultured Eubacteriales bacterium | reverse complement strand
GGACCATGTAGAACTCCGCCATGTTCGACGACAGGATGCTCAGGAACTTCACACGTTCCAGAAGCGGGTTGCGTTCGTCCTCGGCTTCTTCAAGCACGCGCTCCTGGAACGACAGCAGGCCGAGCTCGCGGTTGATGTAGAGCGAGGCGTCCTTGAGATCGATCTCGGCGGGAGGGGCGACAACGGGCTCAACTGCGGGATCCGCGACGGATCCAGCGGCGTCCACGACGTCGAGGGCAGGCTCAGTCAGTTCTTGGCCGGGTCCGGTCGGCTCCGGTGAAGCCGCAGGTCCTTCGACCACTTCGTCCCCCATAGTGTCTCCTCGTTCGGGCATGGCTGACTCGACGCATCGTGCACGAGCCAGTGTAGGGCAGCGCCGGCGATCCCAGCGTCGGAGTCGCCAAGCGGTACGCGCGGATGGCTTCCAATTCTTGTGATACCCGTTCTGAAAAGCAGGAATTGCCGGTTCCGACCGGCCCCTGCAGTGACCTGCCCCGCGAACGGGTATAGAGGCGAAGCGAGGGTTGGTTCGAGAGCCCCCTCGCGCTCATGCGCGATTCGAGGGGAGTGCATGATGGAACTCACTGCTCGCAATATGCTCAGGGGCACGGTGATGTCCGTGACGCGTGGTCCGGTCTCCGCCCTCGTCAAGGTCGACGTCGGCGGCGGTCAGCACGTGAGCGCGACTGTCACGACCGAAGCCGTCGACGAACTCGGTATCACCGAGGGCAAGCAGGTCACGGCGATCTTCAAGGCGTCCGCGGTCATTCTCGGCGTCGAATAGTCTCGCACTGCAGATCCGGCAAATGCCCAGCAGGCCCTCGGCTCTCGACTCCTCGTGAGAACGAACGACCGGGTGCCTTCGCGCGATCCTAGTATGGCCCACCAGTGATGTTGTAGAGCCCGTCTCTGCCCATCTTGACCTTGACGCGGTCGCCTTGGATGAAGCCGACCTGATCTGCATGGGCCGGATGCATACCCGAGATGTCATCCAAGGTGATGTAGGCCATGGCCTTGCCACCGGGGGCGTAGGACACGAAGGTCGCGTTGCCGTCGCCCGCGAACAGCGGGCGCACGAGCATCACGCCGATGACGATCACCGCGATGATCGCGATGACGATGAAGACCTTCTTCATTGCCGCCTCCTCGCTTTGCACGAGCCCTCACACTATTGTCGGACCCTTTGCACGGTCAGCTCAATGCCTAGTGAGGATTATGAGCGGGTCTGAACGACTGAGCCCTCGACCGCAAGAGGGCTGGGGCGGTTGACGACGCGGCTAACGCTTGCGACGTCCGCCGCGTCGCGGCGAGATCTCGCCGTCATTGCGGGCGCCCATCTGCCAGCCGTGCTCCATCAGCAGCAGCAGCTTGCCGTGGGGCAGCCGGTAGACGGATCCGGAGATGGTGACACTCCCCCGAGACGTCGAGACCAGATCCGCCTGCACGTGTTGCGGCTCGCCCGTACAGGCTGCTTCGCGCAGCGCATCAGGCACGCCGAGCATGCCGGCCAGCGGCACGGCTTGTTCTACGGGAACGCCGAGCGCGGCGTCCGGGCCCTCGGCCGAGAAGTCCTGGGCAGCAGCGTCGTTCATCCACAACACGGTCATGGATTCGGGGTCGATCATGACCGCCTTCGCGCTCACCGGTCCGGCGGGCTTGTCTGAAGTGGTCACCTGTGCCTCACTCCTCCGCGATGAGGAACGCCCGTGTGGGCGCGCCCTCGGCACCCACCAGCTTGATCGGCGCGCAGACGAGCAGGTACTCGCCGGGCGGCACCTCCCGCAGGTCGGCACCTTCGAGGACGACGATGCCCGCGGTCATCAACGCGCGGTGGACCGGACAGGTCTCGCCGGCCTCGTACGGCTCGATCGACAGGTAGTCGATTCCCACCAGGCGCACGCCGAGTTCGATCAGTCGCTCCGCGGCGCTCGGCGCAAGCGCGATGAAGTCGCGCCGGAACGCGGGCGACTCCCACAGCGGTCCGTTGGAGGTCTTGAACAGCACCCGTTCGTGGCTGCCGTCCACGCCGAGATTCGCGAGATCGGCGGCGGTGATGTGCTGGGTGCCGGCGTGCTCGACGACCAGCACGGGACCGACGAGGGTCTCGGCGGGGAGGCGATCGATCGTGGCGCCCTCGGCAACGAAGTGCGAGGGGGCGTCGGTGTGCGTTCCCGAGTGGCTCCCCATCGCGAGGCTCGTCACGTTCGCGAAGTCGCCCTCCGAGATGCTCAGGTCGGTGCGGATGTTCGGCGCCTTGCCACTGTCCCAGATGTGGGTGTTTGGGCCGAGGGGCACGGTGATGTCGTAGATGCGCATGTGTCGAGGATAGCGTTGGCGACGAGTCCTAGACGTCCGACTCATCGATCTTGGCGGCGACGTAGTCTGCATCCTCGCCGACTCCGATGAGCAGTCCGGACTTCTGCTTGTACAGCCACGGCAGACCGATGAAGAACAGACCTGCGTATTCGGTCAGGCCTCGTCGCTGGACGGGGTAACCGTCAGCATCGAAGACCGGGGGTCTCACGAGATCGAAGTCGAACGCATAGCCCGTTGCCCAAATGAGGTTGGTGACGCCGACGGAGGCCATGTCGATCTCCGTGATCTCGTCGGCGAGGTACCCGTCGCGAAGTTGCGGAAGAGCCTCGGTCGGCGCGTCGAGGCCGGCCTGCTCGATGAAGGCGTCGATCCGCCCGGTGAGTTCGCGTTCAAAGGCATCTCCTTTAGCCAGGCTCTCCTTGAGATCGGACGCCAGGTGGATCTTCTCATCGCCGACGGCCCGGAGGTGACCGAGTAGGACGACGCCGTCTCTCGCGTACTGGTGCAAGTTGAGCGACTGGCCTCCGTCCCGACCGGAGACATGGGGCATGGGAGCGAACCTCGCCCGAGGCGAGGGCAGGTCGTCCACCGTCCGGTCGAAGTACCCCATGGCGTACATCCACTCGAAGATGTCCTTGCCGCGATAGCGCCGAGGGACGCGTCCGGCGCTGCCCACACACAAGTAGACCTGCCGGCCGCTCTGGTACAGCTCCTGCGCGATCTGGCTGCCCGACTGGGCGCTGCCCACCACGAGCACGGCGCCATCTCGCAGGGCGGCAGGGTTGCGGTACTGGCCCGAGTGGAGTTGGTCGATGGTCGCGGGGATCTCGGCACTCAGAGGCGACACCCTCGGCCGCTGGAAGAGGCCGGTTGCGATGACGACGTTGTTGGCTTCGAGGTCGCCGTCGTCGGTCTGCACGACGTACTCGTCGCTGCCGGGCCGTCGGCCGACAGAGGTCACTCGAACACCGAAGTGTACGGGCAGGCTCATATCAACGACATATTGCTCTAGACGACTGACGATCTCGTCCCGCGGCATGAAAGCGTTGGGGGAGTCCCCGTCATATTCCGCCCCCGGAAGCCGGAAGGCCCAGTTCGGGGTGACGAGGGTGAACGAGTCCCACCGACCGTTACGCCACGCGTTGCCGGCTTGGGCTGCCTGTTCGAGGACGACGTGTTCGCGTCCGCGCCGATTCAAGTGGTAGCTGGTTGCGAGACCCGCTTGTCCACCGCCGACGATGACAGTCTCGACTCGCTCGCTTCCCATCCCCGACTCACGTCCTCGCTGGAGCTCGCGCCGGCATATCCTCCCTAGACTCCCTACCCAGAACCACGAGTACGCCCGTGCCGGGGCGCGCGTCGAGACCGGTGGGAAGATACCGCGAGACTCAGGTGCGCGCGGCGAGAAGGTCGCGGAATGCCGTCAGGTGCGCGCGCTCGTCGCGCAGCACGCTCTCGAAGAGGACCGCGCTCGTCTCGTCACCCTCCCGACGGCACAGATCCACGCTCTGCGCGTAGAGCGCTACTGCCTCCTCCTCCGCCGATACATCGAGCTCGAGCATCTCCTGAACGCTGGATGCCTTGCAGCGTTCGGCGGGCGTGATCGTCGGTGTGCCTCCAAGAGCGGTGACTCGGTTCCCGAAGCTCTGGGCGTGCAACATCTCAACCTTGGCGATCGACTTGAGCGTCACGACGGCACCCGGCCGTCCTGCCAACCGGGCACCGAGACCCGCACCCCGGCCGTTCACCCACATGTCACCCCGGGTCTGCCTGGTGAAGGAGGGCAGTCCCTCGAGGCTTCCGGCAACGTAGTAGTGCTCCATGTACTGGATGATGACGGCGAGCTCCCGAGATCTGGCGGCATTCAAGGCGTCGACGACACGCTGTTCGTTCATGAGTCCTCTCCAATCCGGCGTGACCTTAGGCACATCCGGGGTACGGCGGGTCGCAGCGCCCAGCTTCGGCAGCCAGTCGCTCTTCGGCGGTCGGCTCCTTCGCGGGACCCCGAACGGCGCCGATCCATACGCCCGCGAGGGCGATGGCCGCACCAACGAGGAACTGCCACGTCACATGCTCGTTGGTGAGTAGTGCCGCGATCACGACCGTTGCGACAGGGAACAGGAGGAACGCATACGAGGTCGCAGAGGCGGTCCATCGCGAGAGCACCAGTAGGTACAGGTAGAAGAGGACAACCGAACCGACCACCGTGAGGTAGGCGAATGCAGCGATGGTCCGAGGCTCGGTCGGCACGAACCAGGACTCGCCGGCGATGCGCGAGACGAGCAGGAGCATCACCGCGCCCGTCGAGAAGGCGACCGCGTTGGTGGGCAGGGGTCTCTCACCAGGAAAGAGCTTGTAGACGACCGACCCCTCGGCCATCAACGCAGCGCCGGCGACTGCCGCAACGAGTGAGGCTATCGGTACGGACCGTCCGAGCTCCGCACCGATACCGATGGCGATACCCACCATCGCGACCAGCGCGCCGGTCAGGGCCATCCAGCGAAACGGCTCAAGGCGGTGTGCCACCGCGAAGAGCAAGGTCATCAGAGGACCGAGGGACAGGATGACCATGAACAGGCTGGCGGGGATCTCCAAGATCGCCCAGTAGAGCAAGGCGTAACTTGCCCCAACGGCAAGGGCGCCATAGAGGACGGCGCCAACCAGCGCCGCGCCTTTCGGCACAGCGAGGCGTCTCGCGAGCAGGATCGCCCAGAAGATGGCTGCAGCGAGCGTGAATCGGGCTGCGGCCCCCCAGAACGGCGGGAGCTCGAAGTTGCTGAAACGGACAGCGACCGCGTTGCTTCCGCCAATGACGACCAACGCCAAGAACGCAGCCATCGTCGTTCTATCGACCTGTCTGGCGCCGGCCCCAGGATCACCGCCCTCGGGCATGGTTGCCACCTCCGATAGTGGTTGATTCCCATCCCACCTCAGAGGTCAGGGCGACGAGCCCCGCGACGGGTACCTAGTTCTCAGGACGCCCAAGAAGAACAGGGGATGAGATGACCGCCGAGAAGATCGCGATCCTGACCGACTCCTGCTCGGACGTTCCGAAGGAGTACCGCGACAAGTACGACATGTACGTGTTGCCCCTGATGATCATCTACAAGGACGCGGAATACCGCGACGGTGTCGACATACAGCCCGAAGAAGTGTTCGCGCGGTTCTCCGAGGAAATCCCCTCCACGTCACTGCCGAGCCCGTCGGCGGTCGCAGACGTGTTCAAGCAGATCAAGGCCGACGGCTACGACAAGGTGGTGGCCGTCATCATCTCGAGCGGGCTGAGCGGCACCTACGAGATGGTCAGGAGCTTCGGTCCCCAACCCGAGGGGCTCGAGACCTGCTACATCGACACGAAGAACATCGGCATCGGCAGCGGATTCTCCGCCAGACGTGC
>CAYHCN010000120.1:0-5762 GCA_964354945.1 uncultured Eubacteriales bacterium | reverse complement strand
AGCCTCCGGCCGGAGACGCGCCGCACGACCGATGGAAGTCCCTGGCGTCCTCGGGATCGCCATGACAGCCGTTGCAGTCCTGGCCGTACGCGAGGTGTTCGACCTCGTACTCAGGGTGGATCGACGCGTGGCACGCGGAGCACGTGCCGTTCCACTCACCGGGAAGCGAGTCGACCGGCCCACCGGAGGCGTGGCACGCGGGGCACCCGAGCGAGCCGGAGCTCGCCTTGGCGTGCTCGGTGCGGACGTCGAGATAGTGGCACTGCGTGCACGCCGCGTAGGCACCGGTCGTCGCCCACGTCATGCCGCCTGGCTCATCGGCAGTGTGCGCCGCGTCCAGATCACCGTGGGGTTGCCCGTGGCACTCCTCGCAGACCTTGGTCGTCGGCACAGCGGTCGTCGTGTGGCATGCAGCGCATTCCTTCGGCGACCCCTTGTGCACCGCGGCCAGATCCCCACCGTCGTGGCACCCCGATGCCGCGCATGTCGCATTGGCGGGCGCGAGCGTGTGCCCCGTGCTCATCTTGCCGTGGGGCGTCGACTCGGCGTTGCTCGCCGGATGGCAGCCGGCCTGGACGCAGCCCTGCTCCCATCCGGGAGGCGTGAGCGCTTCGACCAGAGTCGGGTGGCAGTTCCCGCAGCCGACCGCGGCCGAGGAAGAGGTCGTGCGCTGGTGCTCCGGTCCGAGTTCCGCGCTATGGCACGCGTCGCACCTGAACGAGTACGAGCCGCCGTTGAGGTAGCTGCCGGTCAGCAGGTTCGCCGCGACGTTGCTCGCGTGCGGCGCGGGCTCGTAGCCGTGCGGGTTCAGTCGATCTGGGTGGCACGTAGCGCAGTCGGTCGTCGCCGGTACGCTCGTGGTGGTGTGGCACACGTTGCAGTCCGTGCGCGTGACCCCTGCGACCGTGGTGCTCGCTTCGGAATGAAGCTCGGTGAGCGTGCCGGAGTGGCATCCCGAACCAAAGCACGGCGGCGTCGGCGTCGGCAGTTCGTGCTTCGCGTCCATCTGTGCGTGCTGCGCGGCGGGCGTGCCCACAACGTGACACCCGCCCTGGACGCAGCTGCCGCTCCATGGGTTCAGCGTGTTCCTCGGACTGGGGTGACACGAGTCGCAGCCCGCGGCCGCAGCCGAGGAACTGGTCCGAGCGTGCTCGGAGGTCATGCTGGTCTGATGGCAGCTCGCGCAGTCCGTCGCCAGCGTCGTCTCGTGCATCGACTCGTGATCCACGCCCGTGTGGCACTCCGCGCAGTCCGCGGACTTGGTCCAGTTGTCCGCCTCGGCGTGGCACAGGTCGCACCGCGAGTAGTCGTCGTACGCACCGTGGATCCCGGTGAGATCGGTCGAGTGACACGACGTGCACTGGTTGCTTGCAGTCGTCGGCGCGTGCTTGGCCTGGTACTGCGAGTGCGTTTGTGAGCTATGGCAGACGTCAGTGCACTGTGCGGTGGCCCGACTCCAGTCGATGCGATCGGGGCTGTCGTTCAGGTGACACAGCGCGCAGGTGTCGGGGTACTGCGTGAACTCGGCGCCCGGCCTGATGTACGGCTCGTGCACCGTGCGGATGTCCTTCGACGCGTCGTGGCAGCCCACGCCGAAGCAGCTCGACGTCGTGGGAGACAGGTGTGCTCCCTCGATGTCCGTGTGGTAGTCGACGCCCTCGACCGGGTGGCACGTCGAGCATTCCTTGTTGCCGGTCTTGATGGCGAGGATGACGTTCGGGTCCTCGGACTTGTGGCAGCTATCGCAGGTGAGCGAGTCGCCGGAGAGGTGGATGGTAGTCAGGCTCGTGCCGGCGTGACACCCCGTACACGAGTTGGGATCGATCTCGTGCGCCGCCTCGTGACCCGAGGTGTCTTCGTGACACGCCGCGCAGTTCGTGTCGCCCGCCGCGATGGCGGCTCTGACCTCGTCGCGCGTCGAGGTGTGGCAGGTCAAGCAGGTGTAGCCGGGACGGCTGTGTTCGACCGAAAGGCTGCGGGAGTGGCAGTCCGTGCACGCGTCTCCGATGGACGACGCGTGGTAGGTGTCAGGTGTGAACGGGTGGGTCGCGGGCGGACCGACATAGGTACCCGTGTGGCAGCCCGTGCAAGACCACTCCGGGTCGACGAGGTAGTAAGGAGTGTGCGGCTCGCCTTGGATGTCCGCAGTCTCGTGAAGGGGAGCGTCAGGCCCGTGGCACGCGACGCAGTTCGTCATGGGGTGCTCGGTCTTGATGTGGCACGACTCGCAGTTCGAAACCACTGGCATCGGCGGCCGAAGCTGGACGTAGAAGCTCCAGCCGAGACGGGCGCTCGTCCCACCGAGGTTGGTCACTGTCGCCGTGACGTTGTGAGAAGCATCAGTCTCAAGCGGCGTGGGGACAACGGCGGTCAGGAGGCCCGTGCCGGACGAGTAGACGCCAGGGATCTGTGCGCCATCGACCTCGAACGAACCGACGAGTCCCGCTGTCACGCCCGTAACCCTGACCGACAGCGTTGGCGTCCGGCTGGTGACGATCGATCCCGCAGCGGGTTCCGCACCGAACAGCTGGGGGGCCGCCGACCGCGTGAACACCCACGAGTACGAGGAGGTCACGTTCTTGGTGTTCGCCAGGTTGGCCCGTACGGCGTGATTCATGTTGGTGAGGTCGGACTTGGGGGTGTAGGTCAGCGAGGCGTAGTGCTTGTCGTAGATGGGAACCGTGCCGTTGTAGCCGACGATCTTCCACTGGAACCTCGCGGTAACGAGCACTCCGTCCAAGACCATCCAGAAGTTGTTGCTCTTGAATCCGTTGGGATCGTACGCAGTCGCAGTGATGACGGGGCGCGCTTCGAGGACAGTCCCCCCGTCGGCCGGGAGCGAGGACCACAGCGCGGGCCCGGTGCTTGTCGCCGCCATTGCTGCGGCGGGTACGACCGCCAGTGCGAGCGCGACGAGTGCTGCCAGGCACAGCAGCCTCGTTGCGGTGTGGGACACGTTCGAGCCTGCCGTGCGTGCACGCATGTCGTCCCCTTAGCTTCGAACCGCTTCGGCGATCCCCATCGCCGTGCCCAAGAAGCCGCACGCTATTCGTGCCGACCTTGGGAAACCTATCCCCCTAGTATACCAATCTTTCTTAAGACTCCTACCTGACACTGCGTTGGCGGCGACGTGACCGGCCCATCGGGCGCTTGTGGTGCAGGGGCGCGCCACCTACCATCCGTTCGGAGGCGCGCGGAGGCGACACGCAACGACCTGGGCGCGCGAGGCCGAGTCCATCCGACGAGGGGACCTAGCGACGTGAGACGCGTTCTCGTGGTGTTCGGCACTCGACCGGAAGCCATCAAGATGGCGCCGGTGGTTGCGCGGCTCAGGGAGCGCGACGGTGACTTCGAGCCGATCGTCGCTGTGACCGCTCAGCACCGGGAGATGCTCGACCAGGTGCTCACGCTGTTCGGGATCGTCCCCGACCACGATCTCGACATCATGCGGCACGGTCAGACGCTCACCGACATCGCTGTCCGGTCACTGTCCGGTCTCAGCCCCCTCGTCGAGCAGGTCCGCCCCGATGCATTGCTCGTCCAAGGGGACACCACCACGAGTTTCGCCGCGGCACTCGCCGCGTTCTTCCACAAGGTGCCGGTTGGCCACGTCGAGGCGGGCTTGCGCACCAACGACCTGTTCCAGCCCTACCCCGAAGAGGCCAATCGCCGTCTCACGACTCAGGTGACGCGGTGGCACTTCCCGCCCACTGCTGTCGCCGAGGCGAACCTGCTTCGCGAGAACGTCCCCCCCGAGAGCGTGTTCGTGACCGGCAACACCGTGGTCGACGCGCTGCTCGCGGTGAGGGACCTTCCCTACGAGTTCCAGCCCGGCCCCGTAGCCGAGGCACTCGCGAGCGGCCGACGCATCGTGCTGGTCACCGCGCACCGCCGCGAAAACTGGGGCGAGCCAATGGAGCGCGTCTTCGGCGCGATCGCCGAGCTGGCTCGGCGGTTCGCAGACATCCACGTGCTTGTCGCCACGCATCGCAACCCCATCGTCGCAGACGCGTGCGAGCGGATTCTCGGCGGGTGCGAGCGCATCGATCTCCTCGGCCCGCTCGAGTACCTCCCGTTCGTGAAGCTGATGGCCGCCTCCACGCTGATCCTGAGCGACTCCGGCGGCGTGCAGGAGGAAGCGCCGACCCTCGGCAAGCCAGCGCTCGTGATGCGCGAGGTGACCGAGCGGCCCGAGGCTGTCGAAGCCGGCGTCGTGAAGCTCGTCGGAACCGACGCCGAGACCATCATCGAAGAGGCGTCGCGCCTACTGACGGATACCGCGGCCTACGCGGAGATGGCCAAAGCGTCGAACCCCTTCGGCGACGGTCACGCCGCCGAGCGGATCTGCGACATCCTCGCCGAGGACCTGGGGTAGCTGTGGTCTCGGCCCGGCACGCGCCCTAGTACCACTTCCCGACGCCCTTGTGGCACTGGAGACAGACCGCGTCCCAGTCGGCGGGGTAGCGCCTGATCATGTGCTCGTGCACCGTGCCGTGGGGGTTGTGACACGTTGAGGTACACGTCAGCGGCTTCTTCGCTCGCCAGTCCCACCAGTGAGGTCTGGTCGGGTGCGCCTTGATCCCGTCGTAGTACGGCGGGTAGTGACACCGCAGGCACAGGTCGGGGTTCTCTTCCTTGAGCAGCGGCGGGTAGTTCGAGCCGTGCCACTTGTGGCAGCGAATGCACTTCAGCCCCTTGTGTGGCGACAGCGTGAACTGCGGCTTGATGTAGCCGTGGCACCTGTAGCACAGGTTGTTGCCAGTGGCCGGCAGCATCGCCTCGTTGTTCGATGCATGCGGGTTGTGACAGTCGCTGCACAGCATCTTGTTGGGCACGGGGTGGTGGCTCTTGAGCTCGAACTCGTCTTTGATCTTGGGGTGACAGCTGTAGCACAGGGTCGGTTCGGGCTGCTTCAAGAGCGGACCGTAGTCCGAGCCATGGGGCACGTGGCACTGGGTGCATGCCCCCGTTGCGAACGGCGCGTGCTGCACCGAGAGGTTCGTCATCGCCGCTATGTTGGTGTGGCAGCTCAGGCACAGCGACCTCTGGCCGAGATTCAGGATGCCCGGGTAGTCCGACGCGTGCGGGTTGTGGCAGTCGGTGCACGTGATCTGCTGGGGCACGGGATGGTGGCTTGCTCGGCTGAACTCGCCTCTCACGTCGGTGTGGCACTGATAGCACAGGTTCGGCTGGGCCATATCGAGCAGCGGCATGTAGTCCGAGCCGTGGGGCTGGTGACAGCCGGTGCAGTTGTCGGCGTAGAACGGGTAGTGCTGGTAGGTGTCGTTGGCGAGTACTGCGACGCTCGGGTGGCACGAGAAGCACAGGACTCTCTGGCGCGCGACGAGGATCGCCGGCCATTGCGAAGCGTGCGGTTTGTGGCAGTCCATGCAGTGGTACTCGCCTGCGGGCGGGTGAACCTGGAGCCGGTTGAGCTCGGGTCCGATGTTGCCGTGGCACGTCATGCACAGGCGTTCGCGAGTTGTGACCAGCAGCGGTGCCGTGTTCGACGCATGCGGGTTGTGGCAGCTCATGCACTGGCTCTTCTCGAACGGCGGGTGCTGTTCGGGGAGGGCGAGCTCCGGTCTCAGGTTCCCGTGGCAGATCCAGCACAGCTCTTCCGGCGGTGCGATCAGGCCTGACGGGCCCAGCTGGCGCTTGGCCGTCTTGGTCGTCGAGGCCACCTTGCTGCCCTGGGTGGTCTTGGCACCCGTGAACGGTGCGAAGAGCCTCTGCCAGAACTCGGCCCACCACTCCCACAC
>CAYHCN010000119.1:0-5769 GCA_964354945.1 uncultured Eubacteriales bacterium | reverse complement strand
CGACCGATCACGCGGGTTCTGCCGTAAACAACGCGGTGGAGCCGTTCAGCTAGCGGACCGAGATCGTCCGGTAGCTCGACCAGGTGGCGGTGTGCCCCGCGTCGGCATGATAGGCCCGCACCCGCCACGTTCCCGAGCTGGGGAACGTGTAGCGGCGAACCGTCTTCGTGGTGCTCGTGCCCACGCTCAACGCCTTCGCGGTCACGTAGCCGGAGCTGACCCACCTGCCACCTGAGTAGCGGTAGAGGTACAGCCGCACCGGATACGAGCCCTCGGCGTGTCTCGGCATGAGCAGCGCCCACAGGTCGTAGGTCCGCGTCTTGACGCGGGAGGCGTAGGGATACGTCAGGTACGCCGTCGAGCCGATCTTGACCGACGGCGGATTCGCAACGGCAGCGTACGCATTGCCCGGGATGATGCCGCCCGAGTACGTCACTCGGTAGTACGTCGTCGAGCTGACCTTCACCGAGAACGAGAAGGCTCCTCCGGGTCCCGTCACCTGGCTGGCGAGGTTCGTCCACGTCGAACCGTTGGCCGAGCTTTGCAGACGGACCGTCTGGCCCACGAGCTCGAGGCTGTTCGCGGTGAGCGAGCCGGCGATTCCGAGGGCTGTGCCGTACTTCACGTTGCGCGACGTCGTTGTGAGCTGGAGCGCAGTCGGCTGGAGCGGGTACACGTCGAACGAGACGACGTGGGGCTCCTCGGCAATGCCCGCGCGGTCCACCGCTCGGAACTCGAGAGCATAGGAGCCGGGCGTCGAGTACGTCGCGACGGCGTTGGTCACTGCGGTGGTAGACGTCCACGTCGGCGAGCCGACGAGGCGCCACTGCAGCTGGTAGAGCCCGGACATCGAGTCCGCACCCGTGAACTTGATGACGGCCTTGCCGCCGTAGGTCGCGGTGGCGTCCGAGGACGAAGTAGGCGCCGTTCGATCGATGCCGACGAGCCGGTGCGTGGGCGTCTCGTTGTTGCCTGCATCGTCGGTCGACCACACCATCACGTCGTGGTAGCCCTCGGCTGTGAACGGCAGATCCGTCGCCGCCGAGATGGTCTGGGCCGACCCGAAGTCGATTCGGTATCGCGTGGCGCGCAGGTTCGCGTCAGCCGGTGGGGTGACGGTGACCGTGACGTCGCCCGACGTCCACGAGCCGTTGAACGGAGCCGAGGATGCGGTCGAGACCGGAGTCACGGGCGCGAGGCGGTCGGAACCGTAGACGTAGCGGATCCCGTCAAGCTCGGCTTGCGTCAGTGCGCGCTTCTGCTCTCCGGGGTGCCCGTAGCCGTACATCACCTGCGCGGCATCGCTGGGGCTGTACTTGTCGCGAAGGACGACCCAGTGACCCAGCTCGTGCAGCGCGGTCGATTGAACGTCGAAGGTCGCGTTGCCGCCGGCGTCCTTCGCGACGCCATCGGCCCACGCGTACATCGTGTTGAACACGATGTTCTGCTCCTGCAGGTGCGACCCGCTTCCCGTCCACGAGGCCTGCGCGAGGATGCCTGGGGGGAGCGAGCTCCACGCGACCTCGTTGAGCCCGTTGCCGTGAATGCTGGGGTTCGTGGACGGGGTCGCCGAGCTTGGCCCCGCATACTGGAGCCCGAACCCGCCGCCCGCCCACGTCGAGATCGCGTTCTGCACCATGGAAAGGGTCGCCGGCGGCGATGAGGTCGCCGAGGGGTTCACGTAGACACTCACGGGCGTCGAGGCCCAGGAGGCGCCGTCGATGCCGTAGGTCACGCGCAGAGTCGGCGAGTCGACGGTAAGCCCCGAGGCTGTGGTGATGTGCACGGGACCGGTGCCTGCCGAACCGGGATAGCCCGTGCTGTCGACGAATACGGGGACCCTGAACGTGATGCGGGTGTTGGTCCAACTGGCTGGCGAGACGGGCCACCTCGCGAAGCTCGGGCCAGACTGGGGATCGTAGACGAGTTCGATCTTGCCCGCGACGGTGCCGAAACCCTGACCATCGATCTCGACGAGCGTGCCGATGCCGGCCGCGACCTCGTCGGGTGATATCGCGGTGATCGACGGTCCAGTGGTGGCCGCCGCGGTCGTTTCGGCGCCCGCGGACGTCGGGTCCGTCGCCGCGCCGGCGGCGACGTCTACGGCCGAATCGATGGCGGCGAAGGCGTCGCTGCGCGCGGCCTGCGTCCGCAGCTCGGGGAACGCCCGTGCCTGCTGAGGGGTGAGGGTGCTCATCGCCACCGCCTCGGCAACCTCGGCAACGCTGACCGGCGTGCCGACGAGCTTCCCGTTCTGGACCTCGACCGCGCCCTGTGGACCACCGATGGTGCGTCCCAGCCCGTCGAGGAAGAAGACGTAGGTCTTGCCGCGCTCGAGCGCAGGCTGGTCCGACACCCACTGGCGACGCACGCCGACCCTGCCGCCCATCACGTTCACCCGGCTGGGAGCGTCGCCCTTGAGGACCCGATCGACGTCGACGCCGAATCCGGTCACGATCCCACGGCCGAGGGACTTCGCCGCGTGATCGCCGACGCGGGCGATGAAGATCGTCGACGCGTACGATGCGCGTTCCGAAACGGTCAGCGGAATCGTGCTGGCGAAAGAACGGGAGGGGGCGACGAGCAGAGCGCAGAGCGCGAGAACGGCAAGCACCGCTCCGGCGGTAGCCCTCGACCGTGCGAGCGTGTGTGCCTGTGTCGTCATGTGCTGCTCGTACCTCTCGAAGCGTTCGCAGCCTCTCCCGCGCGCCCGATCTCGCGGACGCAGGGGACCGGCCCTCAGTATCGGACGAGGGTTCCCTCCTCCGACATCGGCAAAGCGCGTGCCGTTCGGGAGCCGAGAAGCCAGAAGTTGTCAGTGGCCGGCCGCGGCCGCCACCTGACGCAGGCCGAGCTGAAAGCCTACGGCGGCCCGCCCGCGGAGCCAAAGCGCCGCTCGATCTCCTCGACAACGCGCTCGGCGGGAAGGATCTCGACGTCTGAGACGGGGAGTGCGCTCAGGAAGTCGTGCGCGTAGCGCTTGCGTCCGCCGGCTACGCGACCGTCGGCGATGACAAGGCAGCCGGTATCGGTGCTGCTACGGATGAGACGCCCGGCGGCCTGCTTCAGCTCGAGCACCGCCTCGGGCAGGTAGTAGTGCTGCCACGCCTTCGGATCGCGGGCCTGCCGTTCTTCGTAGAGCGGGTCCTTTAGCTGGCCGAAGGGCAGCTTGGGCACGACGACGCATCGGAGCGTGTCGCCCTTGGCATCGAACCCCTCCCAGAACGACTTCGTGGCGAACAGCGAGAGCTTCTCGTCGGCAAGGAACTCGTCGCGCAGGCGCTTTGCGCTCGTTCCGCGTCCCTGCACGAGCAGCGAGATCCCGTGCGCCTCGAGCCTGGGCTCGAGGGCCTCGTAGAGGGCCTCCATGTCCCGCCGATTGGTGAACAGCGTCAGCACGCTGCCCCCGAGCGCGCGGTGGACCCCCTCGAGCAGCGCCTCGAGGTCCGACAGATAGCTCCGGGAGCCGGGCTCGGCGATGTCGCCGGGCACGAACACCGACATCTGGCGATCGAAGTCGTAGGACGAGGGCAGCCGCAGACTGCGCCAGCACTCGGGCGGCAGCCGATCGAGACCCACCGAGCGCGCGAAGTGCTCGAAGGAGTCGCCCGTGGCAATCGTTGCCGAGGTCATCACCACGCTGTGAGACCGGGCGAAGAACTCCTCGGCGAGAACCTCACCCACATCGAGACGCGATGCTTTGAGCTTCTCCGGCATCACGGTGCGGCGGCGGTCGAACGACACCGAATATACGAACTCGTCCTTGTCGCCCTCGAGCACCGTGACAAGACCGATGTGCTGGTCGGCCAGGCGCGACAGCAGTCCGGCGAGGTCGGCGCGGGGCTCGGAGAAATCAGGTCCGAGCTCCTCGAGACGAGTCATCAGCTCGCGACCGTCGGCGATCAGGGGTTCGAGTCGTCGCGCGAGCGAAGCCCCCGTGCTGGCGACGGTGCCCCACGGTCCCGAATCACGCAGCTCGCCCGTGACTCGAACCTCGGACGCGTCGTAGCCGGTCTCGCCGACCACCGAGCCGAGATCCTTCACGAAGTCGAACAGCGAGTCGGCCAGCGTTGCGCATCGGGCGGCCTGGTCGCGCATGCGCAGCACCACTTCTGCCGCAGAGGCGCCGTCGGGCTCCTTGACCAGGTCGCGGGCGAGCAGGTCGAGCAGCCCACCTCGCCCCTTGCCGTGAAGCGCGCCGAGCACCACCGCCAGCTCGACATGGCTCGCACCGACGGTGAGCTGCTTGCGTGCCTCGCTCTCCGCCGAGTGCGCCTCGTCGATGATCCAGTGGCGCAGCGGCGGCAGGATCCCGCCCTGCGCGACGACATCGCGGAACAGCAGGGCGTGATTCGTCACGACCACGTGGGCACCGGCCGCCCTTCGGCGGGCGCCGTGGAGGTAGCATAGGTTGGGGTGGAAGCGACATCGCTTGCGGGTGCAGTCGGCCTGCGACGCCCCAAGACCGCCCTTCACCTCGCGGGTCCAATGGACGTTCACCGAGTCAAGGTCGCCCCAGCTCGACTGGGCGACCCAGGCCAGCACCGCCGCGACCGTGGCAATCCGCTCTTCATCTGCAGTGTCGTCCACGTCTTCAGCGAAACGCTGGAGCTTGCGAAGGCACGGATAGTGGTCGTAGCCCTTCAGCGAGACGTAGTTCAGGCCACCACCCAGAGCCGCATTGAGGGCGGGTAATTCGCCGTGGACGAGCTGGTCCATCAGCGAGTTCGTCTTCGTCGCGACGCCGACGCCCACGCCGTTCTCGAGCGCGAACAACGCGGCGGGCACGAGATACGCGACCGACTTGCCCACACCGGTCCCGGCCTCGATCGCGACGTGGGTCCGGCTCGCGAACGCGTCCACCACCGCGCCGGCCATCTCGAACTGCTCGTCGCGCTGCTCGAAGCCGTCGTACATCTTCCCCGCCACGCCGTCCTGCGCGAACTGCGCCAGAACCTGCTCCTTGGGTGGGCAGATGCACGCAAGGTCCTCGGCGTCATCGAGTGCCGAGCCCCGTACGTGGGACACGCGTCCCTTGCGAAGCTCCTTGAGGTCGAACGCGGCGGCGGGACGCGCGGCGGCAACGTGGGCGATCACCGAACGAAGTGGCCAGGCCGCGCCCGGCGCAAGCGCCGCGATCCTGGCGAGCACACCGGCGGGCAGGTCCGACATCCCGACAAGCAGCGCCCGCCACACCACCGCAAGGGCTGCGACGTCGTCGGAGGCTCGATGGGCGCGGCCGTCGGTGACGCCGAGGACCGTGGACAGGTCGACGAGGCGGTGCGAGCGCAGGCGCGGCAGTGCGATCCGCGACGCCTGAAGCGAATCGATCCACGAGCCCCCGAACGCGCCTGCACCTGCGGCTCGAGTCAGGAACGCCCGATCGAAGCCGGCGTTGTGGGCGACCAGATCGCGGCCCGATGCGAACTGGGCGAGTCTGTGCGCCGCCACCTCGGGAGGGATCGCGCCGCGCACGTCCTCGTCCCGGATGCCGGTGAGCTTCACGATCTCGGCAGGAACGGGCCGCCCGGGATCGACCATGGTGTGGAACCGCTCGACGATCTCCGGCCCGCGCATCACCGATGCCGCGACCTCGATGATGGCTTCTCGGCCAGGGTCCCACCCGGTTGTCTCGATGTCGACGATCACGATCTCATCCTCGAAGCCAAAGACCGCGTCTTTGGCGCGCTCGGCGAGCGTCTCGTACGAGGCGATCACATCGGCGTCGGTGCCGGGAACGATGAGTCGGTTGAGGGCTGGATTCACCCG
>CAYHCN010000118.1:0-5773 GCA_964354945.1 uncultured Eubacteriales bacterium | reverse complement strand
CGGTCCTCATGGAGACGATGCGCCGCGAGGGTTACGAGTTCCAGGTGGGCCGCCCGCGCGTGATCATCAAGACCGACGAGCACGGCAAGAAGCTCGAGCCCATCGAGCAAGCCGTGGTCGATGTCCCTGCGGAGTACGCGGGCAAGGTGATCGAGATCTTCGGCTCGGCAGGCGGAGAGATGACCGACATGGTCCAGCGCGACGAGCACGTGCACCTCGAGTTCAAGATCCCGTCACGCGGCGTTATGGGCCTTCGAACGCGCATCCTCAACGCCACCCGAGGCGAGGGCACACTGTTCCACCACTTCGCACAGTACGGCCCGTATCGGGGTCCTCTCGGCGGGCGACAGAACGGCTCGCTCATCGCGATGTCGACCGACAAGTCGGTCGCGTTCGGGCTCGACGCCCTCCAGCAGCGCGGCAGGATGTTCGTGGGACCTGGCGTGATGTGCTACGAGGGGATGATCGTCGGCGAGCACGCCAAGAGCGGCGACCTCGTGGTCAACGTGGCCAAGGCCAAGCAGCTCACCAACATGCGGGCATCCTCGGCTGACAAGGGAATCGTCCTTGCCCCCCCGGTCACCTTCACCCTCGAAGAGGCCCTCGAGTACATCGAGGACGACGAACTCGTCGAGGTCACCCCAAAGAGCATCAGGCTCCGAAAGCGGCTGCTGAACGAGAAGGACCGCAAGCGCGCCGGCCGCACGTAGGACGGCAGTTGCGTCGGCCCTCACCGGGGGCGCACGTCGCTGCGGAGACGGCCTGAACCGACCGCCCAGCCTAAGCCGCATTTTAGGCTCTGACCAGCTGGTAAGCGTTCCCTCCCAGGGGCAGAATCAAGGAGCATGCGCGCGCGCCGTCCTCAGGGCGACCGCATATTTGCGGCGCGTACCTGCATCACGGAACACCACCGTTGGAAGGGACCGCTATGAGAGAGCTCCTGCGTGTCAACATGACCGAACTGAGCGCCAAGTTGGAGCCGGTGCCCGACAAGTGGAAGAAGTATGGCGGCAGGGCACTGACCGACGCGATCGTCTACGAAGAGGTACCTGCCGACGCCGATCCGCTGGGCCCGTCCGCCGAGCTGGTCTTCGCCCCCGGGCTGCTGGGCGGTACCACCGCACCGAACGGCGGTCGCCTCTCAGTGGGTGCGAAGAGCCCCCTCACCGGCGGCATCAAGGAGTCGAACTCCGGCGGCCAGGCCGCACACACCCTCGGGCGTCTCGGCATCTCCGCCATCGTCGTGACCGGCGTCCCGGCAGACCCCGACGGCCGCTACCTGCTGGTCATCGAAGCCGACAAGAGCGCGAAGCTCGAGCGCGTCGACGAGTGGGCCGGCCTGGGCAACTACGAAGTCGCCGACAAGATCAAGGCGATGCGCCCCGAGGGCGACCGCTACGCCACGATCTCCATCGGCCCCGCCGGCGAGTACATGTCTCGCGCGGCAGGTATCGCGGTCTCCGACCCCAAGGGCTATCCCAATCGCTTCGCGGGCCGTGGCGGGCTCGGCGCTGTCATGGGCAGCAAGGGCCTCAAGGGCATCGTGATCTCCGACAAGGGCGCGCGCCCGGTCGAAGCCGCGGACAAGGAGGCTTTCACCGCAGCGAGCCGCAAGTTCACCACCGCGCTGAAGGAGCACGCGGTCTCGGGGACCGGGCTGCCGATGTATGGGACGAACGTCCTCACCAACATCCTCAACGAGGCGGGCGCCCTGCCCACCAACAACTTCTCGGCCGGCATGTTTGAGTTCGCCGACGCGATCGGCGGCGAGACCCAGCGCGCCACGATCGTCGAGCGCAGCGGCGCCGAGGGCGTCAACGACAGTCACGGTTGCCACAGCGGCTGCGTGATCAAGTGCTCGCGGTACTGGGTCGACAAGGACGGCCACTACAAGACCAAGGGTCCGGAGTACGAGACCGCCTGGTCGATGGGTGCCGACTGCGGCATCGGTGACCTCGACGACATCGCGGAGCTCGACCGCGCCTGCGGCGACCTCGGCCTCGACACGATCGAGATGGGCGCGACCCTCGCGGTGTACATGGAGTCCGGCGCCATCGAGTTCGGCGACGCCAAGGGCGCGCTCGAGGCACTCAAGGCGGGGCTCGACAGGACGGACAGGCGCCGCGTGATTTGGGATGGCGCAGGCGACACCGGCAAGGCGTTCGGCGTCGCGCGCGTCCCGGTCGTCAAGAACCAGGCGTTGCCGGCGTACGACCCGCGCCCGGTCCAGGGTATCGGCGTGACCTACGCTACCTCGACGCAGGGTGCCGACCACACCGCCGGCTACACGATCACGGCGAACATCCTGGGCGTCGGCGGCAACGTCGACCCACACTCCCCCGAGGGTCAGGTCACGCTGTCCAAGAACCTCCAGATCGCCACAGCGATGCTCGATAGCCTCGGCTACTGCATCTTCGTCGCGTTTCCCGTCCTCGACATCCCCGAGGCGTTCACCGCGATCCACGAGATGACCGAGGCGTTCACCGGCGAGAGGTGGGACGCCGCGGATCTGATGCAGCTCGGTCGCGAAGTCCTCACGATGGAGCGCATGTACAACATCCGCGCCGGCTTCGGGCCCGCCGACGACCGGCTTCCGAAGTTCTTCTACGAGGAGAAGCTCCCGCCGCACAACGTCGTGTTCAGCGTGCCCGACGAGGAGCTCGACACGGTCTTCGACTTCGTTCCCGAGACCGCCGCCGAGATGGGCCTGCAGTAGCTGTCACGTTCCGAGGCCCGCGCCGTCGCACGACGGCGCGGGCCTCGCTAGGATAGTGAGCATGGTCATTCATCTGGCACTCTTCGCATACCTCTCCGATTACCAGCCCGACGGAGGCGGCGGCAGGCACGCACGCCCTGTGGAGCTCGACGACGGCACCACGATCGCCGACGTCATTTCTCGACTCGGCCTCCCAGACCAGCCCCGCGTGGTGTTCGTGAACGGACGGCACGCGCCCGAGGAGCAGCCCCTTGCCGAGGGCGATCGTCTCGCCATCTTTCCGCCGGTAGCCGGCGGCTAGCCGTGGCCGAGCCGGCCTCGATCCGACGCGAGCCCGTACCGCCCGACGACCCAGCCGTTCGCGCGCGTCTCGCCGAGGCCCACGTGGCAGTCATCGGCTGCGGCGGTCTCGGCAGCAATGCCGCCGCGATGCTCGTCCGCTCCGGCGTGCTCGAACTGACGCTTATCGACTTCGATGTCGTCGAGGAAGGCAACCTCAACCGCCAGCTGTTCTTCCGCGACCAGCTCGGCACGCCGAAGACCGAGGCGCTTGCCGCGACGCTTCGCCGGATTCGGGACGATCTCACTCTCCACCTCGTGCACCGTCGGGTCGGCGAGGCTGACCTCATTGGGTTGGTTGAAGACGCTGACGTCGTCATCGAGGCTGTCGACGGTGCCGAAGCGAAAGCGATGATCGCGAACGTACTCCTCCGTGAACGCTCCAGCGTGCCGCTCGTGAGCGCGTCGGGCCTGGCGGGTTTCGACTCGGCGAACGACATCGTCACCGAGCGCGTCGGTGAGGACTTCTATCTCGTCGGGGACCTGACCAGCGACGTGCGGGACGAGCTGCCGCTGATGGCGTCGCGGGTGATGATCGCCGCGGCACACGAAACGCACGCGGCCGTCAGGATCCTGCTGGGGTACCCCGAGCCGTAGGCTAGACGCTGAGAGCTCCTGCTCGAAACGCGCTACAAGCCCCGATGCATCTGCCGCATCTGTCGGAAGCGACGCCACGCAAGGCGGTACGAACCGACCTGCATCCAGTACATCACGTAGGTGAGACGCTTGAGGACGATCGCTATCCGACCGCTCAATCGCACGCCCCCGATCCAGCCGACCCCCCACTTTGGGCCGACACTCACGAACTCGCCGTGCATGTGCGGCGTGAAGGGCCGAATCGCTTCGCCGCGAACCTCTCGGAGTATGTTGTCCGAGGCGTGCTCGGCCTCGCGGATCGCGTACTGCGCAAGCATGGGCAGCACCCCGTGACCATCCGGATCGGGAAAACCGGCGACGTCGCCGACGGCGTAGACCGCCGCCTGCCCCGCCGCTTTGAGAGTCGGGTCGACCTTCAACCGCCCCCCGACCTCCATCTCGAGGCGCCAGTCACCCGCATCCGGATCCGCATGCGCACCACCGCACCACACGAGCACCGACGCCGGGATCTCGCGCCCGCTCTGGGTATGAAGGATCCCGTCTTCGACAAACTCGACGCCGTCGCCGAGCACGAGTTCGACCCCCATCTCTTCGAGCCGCCGCGCCGCCTTCTTGCGCTGTGATTCGTGGAGGTCGTAGAGGATCTCGGGCCGCATGTCCACGAGCGTCGTACGCAGGTCTGCGGCGTCGTAACCCATCTCTTCGAACAGCGGTGGCAAGACCGCGGCGATTGTGCCGACGACCTCGACCCCCGTCGCGCCGCCTCCGACCACGACTGTCGAGAGCGCTCTCTGCCGCTCTTGACCCGTCTCCCGCTGGGCGGCGACACGGGCACACTCGTTCAGGCGATCCTGCAGCTCGAGCGCGTCGGGGACCGACCACAGGGTGATGGCGTGTTCCCGCAGTCCGGGAATCGGAGGTACCTGGGGCACCGCACCCGTGGCGATCACCAGCCTCCAGTAGGCAAGCCTTCCAGTCGGGTTGCCCTTCGGGCCCACCGTGATGCTGCTGCTGTCCGCTTCAACGCACTCGAGGCGCTCGTACAGAACGTTCACCGGCAGGTCTCGGAAGATCGCCCCGTGCCACAGCTCCGCCCATTGAGGCCGGGGTGTTCCCGCGGCGACCAGGTCCAGCTCGCTCAGGGCCTGCTGGAACGGCTGCGGCGTGACCAGCACGATCTCGATGCCCTCGTTGGGCTTCATGCGGTTGGCCAGCGTGACAGCGAGGGTCATTCCCGCATACCCGCCGCCTACGATGACCACCCGCCGCGGGTGATCGGGATCGAGCATGTCGAGACTCACGTTTCGCATAAGTGACCTATCCCCCCAGAAACCGCCGCTCGTTCACGTAGCCAACCAGAATGCGGGCAGCTGCCCGGCCGCATCGCGCCGCGTATCCTCCTGGCCGCGCTAGCCGCCAGGCTCCGCCTCACGCTCCGCCATGCCCGCCTCGTACAACCCGAGGTAGAAGCGGTGGGGCCCGGGGGTCCCGTACGGTACGAAACCGACACGGTCCCCTGGCACGACCTCGCAGGAGAGCGCGTGAAGAACGTGGTTGACGAATGCGCCTTCGATCGCGCTGGGGTCGAGCCCCAGCCGCTCGGCGAGGTCGTGAGCCGAGACCCCTTCGGCGGGCACCTCGACGGAGAGTGTCGTGGGCTCGCCTTCGGCCTCACGCGCAAGACGAAGGGTGCCGAACATCCGCACCGTCACTAGCGGCACCGGGGCTGTCGAATTGGAAGCCATCACCCATTGATTGTTACACAGCGGATGCGTCTCGCCTGCTCGAGGCAATGCCGGGCCCTCGGCAGGACACTGGCGCGGCGGCTGCAAGGTGTCTACACTATGCATAATCTGACAGGATGTCGTCTGGCCGGGGTCCTTGTGTGGCGATATGCTGACAGGAAGTCAGGGTGTCGCCACGCACTCTCGGCGGTCATCTCCGGGCAGACCCTGCCGTAGGTCACCGCACGCTCCTCACCACGTACGACCCCCGCCACCGCAAGGTGGCGGTGGTCGCTGAATCTGTGAGCTGCCTGAGTGAGCTTGGCGCGAGCGGCTACAGCCTAGACGCGATGATGTTGCCGATCTCCTTCAGCTGCTTCACCGACAGAACGGTCGT
>CAYHCN010000117.1:0-5826 GCA_964354945.1 uncultured Eubacteriales bacterium | reverse complement strand
GCACTTGCGTCTGGAGGCCACGCTCGAGATGCATGGGCAGGTGGCGCAGCATCGCACCGCTGCCGCTCAGCAGGATTCTGCGGATGACGTGCGATTGGGTTGCCTGGGTGAGGTAGTAGTCCAGCGAGCGGCGGACCTCAGCGACGAACTTCGTCATTTCTCGCTCGAGTGCGTCCTGAGCTGCCTTCGTGCGTTCGTCGAGCGGTACGCCTAGCGCCTGACCATCCGGCGCGGGAAGACCGACCTGGTTCTTGAGCGCCTCGGCCTCATCGATGGTGAGATTGAGTGCCGTGGCGACGGCCTGGGTGAACTGGTTGCCGGCGAGCGATGAGACACGCACGAACCGCGGAACCCCACGATCGACGACGACGATGTTCGTGAGCCCCGAGGTGATATGCACGATGCCCGTCGCCTCGCCAGGACCCTCCTCCACCTCGCCGGGGAGGATGGTGTCGGTCGACCCGAGGAGCGAGCGGACCAGAGCGAAGGCGGTGACATCGATCTGTGCGAGCCGCAGGCCGGCCCCCTCCACAGCGCGAACCGCGTTGTTGACCATGTCCCGCTGGGCCGCAACGAGAAGCACTTCCATCATGTGCTCGTCACCGGGGGTCATGTAGTCGCCCAAGACCTGGAAGTCCAGCACCGCCTCTTCGACGGGGATGGGGATGTAGTCCTGGGCCTGGTACTGGATGGCGCCCTTGAGTTCGGCCTTCTCCATATAGGGCAAGTCGATGAGGCGAACGACGACCTTCTGGTTGGAGAGGCCGATGCTCACGTCCTTCGTCTTGAACCCGCTGTGGCGCCACAGGTCCCTGATCGCCGACGCGACGTGACCGGGGTCGACGACTTCGCCTTCGACAACCGCGCCGAGCGGCATCGGAGTGATGCCGTAGTTCCCGAGCGCGTACCCGCCGGAAGCGGGCCTGAGGTGGGCGGCTCGCACGTGATCCGTGCCGATGTCCAAGCCCACTACGGCTTGGCCTCCGCCAAGAGAGACAGGAGCCAACGCATCCTCCCTCAATCGCTGCTACGACGTACTGGTTCGAGTGCTACTGCTGCGATGGTCCCAGTGCGGGATTCTATCACACAGGGGGTATCGGCATTCCTCGCCGAGAACCTAAACCCCTTCCCAAAAGAAACCCAGATTGGTGCTTCGAACAGGTGCCCTTCACGATCCTCCCTGCGCCGACATGGCCCCTGCCACGCGGGTTGGTCGGCTCACTGGGCACGCTCTCCGAAAGCCGCTTCGCCGCGCCACGATGTGCAGTGATGCGGTCGGGACGAGCTGGGGTCGATTCGGTTCGCGCGCACGGTCCCACAGAACGCGATCTTGGCACGAGTGAGGAACTCGTTGCCATCGGGCTGGGGCTGCAGACGGCGTTGCCGAAGAGCACGCTTTCGAAGGTGCCGTTCCGCGCCTGCGCTCCCGCAGCCGTGGCACCAGGCGAGATGGAAACGTTGAGGACCTTGCCGCCGCACGTTCGGTTGAGAGGCCTCGGCTCGCCACTCATCGGATCGATCGTCCCGTTCCCGATGACGAGAAGAGCGCCGTTGCCCTCATGCCTGCTCCGGTTCAGGGTCAGGTCGCCTTTCATGAACATGGTCGCCTCGAATCGGCGTGTCTGTGTAGTCGTGTCGAACGCTCACGCATCTTGCTGCGACGAGCCGAACTGATGGCTGTTGACGTGCTACATGCCGAGACTCGCAAGTCCCGATGCTGGTCAGCGGGCAGGTCACCGCCACAGAGCGGCGCCGCTCGTCCTGTTGCCTGCTGTCGCCGAAACTGAGTCCGGACGATCGGGTGCAGCGCCGCGACCCGCCTAGCGTTCGATCCAGCTCTTGAAGTGCAGCTTGTCCCCGGTGCTGGGGTACTTCGGCGGTGGGAACGAGTCGAGCTGAGAATCGTAGTAGTAGTAGCGCGTTTGGAAGCCCTGAGACATGCTCGGCGTCAGGTACGAGGCCATGCTCCCATCCATTGTGATGCTCGACTTCTTCGTGGCCGGGCTCTCGCTGGTGATCTGTCCGGTCTGGGCCAGGATGGCCGCCTGGATCGTCAGGTTCGTCGGCAGGCTCGACCACGTGGCGGGCACGATGAAGTCTTCGAAGGCGATTAGCCCGAGTGACTTGGTATGGTTGTCCGGGTCCTGCGCGACGAGATTGCCGCTGGGTCGAATCGAGCGGGGGCCACTCACGATGGTGAGGCCGGCGTTGTACGTGCCTTTGACCCAGACGTCGTCATCGAAGTACATCACGCCGTTGGCCGGTACTTGGACCGTGCCGATCAGCACCTCGCTCGTGGGACCGCCTGTGCCGCCGGAGCCGGACGAGGCGGTCACGCGATAGATGCTCGCGTTGATACCCGAGAGCACGACCTCATAGCCGAGTCCGGTCGAGCCCAAGGCGTCCCAGTAGGTCGTCGGGTTGTTCTGCTGGGCGAGGACCTTCATCTCTGCCATGTCGGCGCTCACCGCTTCGAAACTGATCGACCGCGCATTGGACTTGGGGGGCAGCCGGTCGGGGTATCCCCACGTACCGGATCCCGAGCACGTACCTGATGCCGTCGCCTGACCAGTGATCGTCCCTGAGTTCGTTATGTTGCTGTTCGAGTGGATCTTGCCGTAGATGGTCGCTCCCGCCCCCACGCTGATCGTGTTGTGGCTCAGCCACGCGTACTCGGCGAAGGTCGGGAACTTGACCTGCGCCACGACGACGCGCGACCTTCCACCGTCGAGCGTGGCGGTAGATCGGAGGGTGAGCGGCACAGCGCCTGAGGGCGGCGTTGCCGTTACCCTCCAAGACACGCCGTCGTAGGACCCGGTAAGCGGCTCCAGGAAGCCCGACACGTTCGCTAGCCGGTACAGGTAGGCGTTCAGACCCGCATCGGCCGCAGCGACCGCGACCTCCCGGGACGTTTGGCGGGACACCATGTTCGTTCGGTACATGGCGAGCGACAGGATGAGCGTGGCAAGGACGAAGATCACCGCCGTGACCATCACAACCATCGGCAGAGCAATGCCTCTGTCGTCACGAACGATGTTGGCGCGGTGTTTCGCGCGCTCAGGCACACACACGGTACGCACCTCCCGCTCAGTACTGGATCTCTGCGCGAACGCTGACTGTTGTCTTGCTTGCAGCCGTCGCGGACACGCGTTCGACATTGACGGCACTCCTCAACTCCACATCCAGGACGGTGATTCGTGGGTCGGCGCTGGTGAGGACCAGGGGGGTCGTGCCCTGCGACTTGTACACGAATACGGGGCCGCTCCACGTCGAATCGAGGTGGTCGAGGAGCGACTTCCTGCCCGAGTACGGGCGCCAGGTAGAGGTCGAGACGGCCGGGGTGGTAACAGCGCTCGCTGTCTCCCGGTAGAGGGTTCGCCCTGAGATGACGTAGCGGACCTTGTCGACGCTATTGTCAAGGTCGACGTCGGCGTAGAAGACGCACTCGCGGGGCGAAGCGGTCACGAAGGTCCCCAGCGGCTGGCCGCTGCCAGCCTCGGTCAGCTCTTGCCCCTGCCTGAGGTCCCTCCGGATGCTGTCGGTGGCAGTCCGCACCTCGTCGGACGCAATCTCGCGCGCTTCGATGCGATTGGCCATGGCGTGCACTGCGCTGTTGAGCATGTAGGCCGCCGAGATCACCAACGAAAGCAGCACGAGCACGATCAGGAGTTCCGCGATGGTGAGTCCCGCTTCGGGGTGCGATGACTCGTCGCTCCAGGGCATCTTCCGTTGCCTCGCTTCCGCTACCATCGGATGTAGACGTTGACCGTGGTGCCCGCGCCGACAACCGTCGAGGTATTCCTCGCTGTACGCTGGGTCGGCGCGTACGGCCAGGGTGTCGTGGGGGTCTCGTTCGCGCGCCAGTGCTGCCAGCGAGAGCGGCGCATCGCGTAGGCCTCGCACCGATACGCATAGCCCGACGGCACTGAGATGACCAAGGTGCCGGTGGACGCATCCGTGTAAGGGTAGACCCAGCGGTAGAGGACCCGACCTGTCGTCGTATTGGTGATCCTGATCCAGTACGGGCCACGAGGCACGTACGTGCCTCGCTGGTTCTTCTGGGTGTAGATGCGCAGCGTCCCGATCTTCGACGATTGCGGCGTCATGGGCAGCTGGCCCGTCCGAGACTCGGAAGGCACGAGCGTGGTGGTGATAGCCGAGCCCGTGTACCCCGTGAGCGTCGGCGTGATGACAGCACCGGGGATGGGGTTCGTTCCGACCACATCGAAGTGAACCTCGCCGTTGCTATCGCTCGTCTTGGTCGTCAGGGTGGGCTTGCTGCACGTAACCGTTGCGCCCTGCAGCGGAAGACCGGTCTGCGTGCTGTACACACGCATGGTCAAACGACCGATCGAGATCGCAGGGACAACCACTTCGACCGTGATGTGCGAACCGCCGTGGGCGAACGCAGGCACTTGACCGAGGATTGTGTCGTAGCCAGGCACCTTGACTGAGTAGGAGTAGTTGTCTGGCGTGCCCGCAAGCCCGTTAGGCAGCAAGCCATCGAAGACCGCATTGCCGGACGAGTCCGTAGTGGCGGGCTGATCCTCATTGAAGAGAACCTCGGCGCCGCTCACGTTCTGTCCGGCAGAATCCGTGACATGGATAGTGACGTCGCTCGCCCTCCAGCCGGTGATTGTGATCTCGGTGAGAGTCGCCGGCACGAGGTTCAGGGTTTGGTATGGCTCGATATCGAAGATGTACGGTGGGAAGTCCACGTTGACCGCCGTCAGACCCGACGGGAGACGACCGAATCGTGCGTTCGAGGAGGGGTCTGCGTACTGGATCTGAGGCGCTCCGATACTGGGATCGACGCCGACCATCGCACCTTGCATCGAGGCGTCAGGGTCATCTCCGTTCACCACGTGAACTGAGAGGTCCGAAACGTTCGCGTACGAGTCACGCCCGAAGATCGCGGATTGAACGGTGACGTGGCCCGGGATGGGCTCGTCCCACGAGACACTCACGCTGATGTTCTTGTACGTGGAGGCGGTTTGCGTTCCCGCCACCGTCTCCCACATGCGCTGGACATCGGTTGCGATGGTAAAGGCGCCGTTTGTCTGCTCGGCGGGGATCTGTCCCGGCGGGTTCCCGCCGACCACACCCACATCCTCGTAGTTCATCGACTTGGCGCGCTCGATCTGTGCGTTCGCCATGTCGAGCGCAGTCTGGCGTCGAACGGTCATCGCTTCCGAGTCCGTCGCGAATGCGAGAGCACCCATCACGGCGGTGCACACGACGAAGAGGATACTGATGGCGACTACGATCTCTGCGACGGTGAAGCCACCGTCGCTGACCAGCCGTCGCCTGGGGTGGGCTCCCCGCTCGGCCATGGCGCATTCCCTTCCACACCGCACGCTCCGTGGTTTGCGCTCGTCAACAGGCCATGACGAACAAGGCATGCTCGGCGTACGGAACCGATGCCTAGTCCCTCTATCGGTACCTATCGCACGCGAGTTGAGCGGTGTCTTGTGCCAGCTCATCGTTCATGTCACCCCATTCATGCAGAAACGAAGCGCGCAGCACGCCCACATGCTGTGTATCGGCACCGTTTGGCGGTAGTCGTGGCGGAGCGAGAAGCGTGCATGTGACGGACGACACGCACAGCGGCGCGGTCGGTCCCGACGGTCTGCGCCATCCGCCAGATCTCCGCCACCCGCCTGCTCGATCGCAACTAGGAGTAGAGCCCCGCGTAGAGACGCCAGAGTGTGGAGCCCCACACAGCGGTGAGCACCGCGCCGATGGCTAGGAACGGCCCGAACGGGAACTGGGTCTGGAGACCCAGGCGGCGCGCAGACGTGGCGATGACGCCGTAGATCGCACCAA
>CAYHCN010000116.1:0-5828 GCA_964354945.1 uncultured Eubacteriales bacterium | reverse complement strand
AGAAGCTGCCCGGCCAGGAGTTCGCACCTGCGCAGGAGCGCGAGCGCGATCGCGATCGCCCGTCCCGCGGCCGCCGTGGCGGCGAAGGGAGGGCATAGCGACATGCTTCTGCCCAAGCGCGTCAAGCACCGCAAGGTCCAGCGTGGCTCCCGCAAGGGCCAGGCTAAGGGCGGTACCCAGATCACGTTCGGCACCTACGGCGTCAAGGCGCTCGAGGCCGGCTGGATCACAAACCGGCAGATCGAGGCTGCTCGTATCGCGATGACCCGCTACATGAAACGTGGCGGCAAAGTGTGGATCACGATCTTCCCCGACAAGCCTGTCACTCAGAAGCCGGCCGAGACCCGCATGGGTTCGGGCAAGGGCAACCCCGAGAAGTGGGTCGCCGTGGTCAAGCCCGGCCGCATCATGTTCGAGGTCGCCGGCGTTCCGGAGGATGTCGCCAAAGAGGCGATCCGCCTGGCGCAGCACAAGCTGCCCATCAAGACCAAGTTCGTTGCACGTACTGAATCGGGCGGTGAGTAGCGATGAAGCCAACCGAGATCCGCGACCTCGAAGTTACGGAGCTCCTCGAGAAGCTGAAGGACGCCCGCGCCGAGCTGTTCAACCTGAGGTTCCAGCTCGCGACGGGTCAGCTCGACAACACCGGCCGTGTCGGCCAGGTGAAGAAGGACATCGCGCGGATGCAGACCGAGCTCCGCGCGCGCGAGCTCCGCGAATCCGACGCGGCAGCTTCGTAAGGGACGGTGAGGGAGTACATGACCGATCGTAACCGCCGCAAGGCTCGCACGGGCATCGTCGTGTCCGCCGCAGCAGACAAGACGTGCGTCGTGCGCGTCGAGGAGCGCAAGCCCCACCCGCTGTACGGCAAGATGATGACCCGCTCGACCAAGTTCCACGCGCACGACGAGAACAACGAGTGCGGTGTCGGTGACACCGTTCAGATCATGGAGACGCGCCCGCTGTCCAAGCTGAAGCGCTGGCGCCTCGTCCAGATCATCGAGAAGGCCAAGTAACCACCCGGCGTGCACGTGCGTACCGCCCGATGCGGTGCAGCACCTCTCACAGTCGGTTCTCTATCGGAGGAAACAGATGATCCAGGCAGAATCGCGGCTCAAAGTCGCCGACAACTCAGGCGCCAGGCGCGTGCTGTGCATCAAGGTACTTGGTGGCAGCAAGCGTCGGTACGCGCGCGTGGGCGACGTCATCGTCGCCACGGTGAAAGAGGCCATCCCCAACGGCACCGTCAAGAAGGGCGACGTCGTCAGGGCGGTCGTCGTGCGGACCAAGAAAGAAGTCCGTCGCGCCGACGGCAGCTACATCAAGTTCGACGACAACGCCGCGGTCATCATCGACCCCCAGGGCAACCCGCGAGGCACTCGTATCTTCGGCCCGGTCGCGCGCGAGCTGCGTGACAAGCGCTACATGAAGATCGTCTCGCTGGCCCCCGAAGTCCTGTAAGGGAGGCGAAACATGGCGAACTCCATGAGCGTGAAGGCCGGTGACCGGGTCAAGGTCATCGCCGGCAAGGACAAGGGCAAGGAAGGCAAGGTGCTGCGCGTCCAGCCCGAGTCGCAGCGTGTCATCGTCGAGCGCGTGAACATGATGAAGAAGCACCAGCGGCCGACCAACAAGCGTCCCCAGGGCGGCATCATCGAGCTCGAGGCCCCGATCCACGTGTCCAACGTGATGCTTGTGTGCCCGTCGTGCTCGCAGCCGACCCGCACGGGGCGTGTCCGTGAGGACGGCGCTCGCATCCGCACGTGCAAGAAGTGCGGCAACCGCATCGACAAGTAGGCGAAGCACCACTCGGCCTTCTCGGCGACAGGCGCCGGGGAGGGGCAGGGTCGGAGATCCTGCCTGAAACCGCGGATTCACAAGGAGAGAAACAGTGGCCCCGAGACTCAAAGAGATGTACCAGAGCGAGGTCGTGAGCAAGCTCAAAGACGAGCTCGCCCTGGCCAACGTGAACGAGGTCCCTCGCCTCGAGAAGATCGTCGTGAACATGGGCGTCGGAGCGGCGGTTCAGGACGCCAAGCAGCTTGACGCCGCTCTCGAGGATCTGCGCATCATCACCGGCCAGCAGCCGATGGTGACCCGCGCCCGCAAGTCGATCGCCGGGTTCAAGATCCGCCAGGGCATGCCCATCGGCGCGAAGGTGACCCTGCGTGGCGACCGGATGTGGGAGTTCTTCGACCGCCTCATCAGCACCGCCATCCCGCGCGTTCGCGACTTCCGGGGCCTCAACCCCGACAGCTTCGACGGTCGCGGCAACTACTCGATGGGCGTCACCGAGCAGCTCATCTTCCCCGAGATCGACTACGACAAGGTCGACCGGGTGCGCGGCATGGACATCACATTCGTCACTTCCGCGAAGGATGACGAGCAGGCCCGAGCCCTGCTCGGCGCCTTCGGTTTCCCGTTCAGCCGTTCGTAAGCTCGACCGGATAGGACCACCCGGCGGCCGAGACCGGCCGTCGTGACAAGGAGGACACAAGTGGCCAAGAAATCGATGATCGCCAAGGCCAAGCGCGCCCCGAAGTTCTCGGTGCGTGCCGTCAACCGGTGCAACCGGTGCGGCCGGCCCCGCGCGTACTACCGGCAGTTCGGCATGTGCCGGATCTGCGTGCGCGAGCTGGCAAGCCGTGGCGAGCTTCCCGGCGTGCGCAAGGCGAGCTGGTAGTCGCTCACCGGGCACGTTCGGTGAAGACCCCGTCCGGTCTCTAGGCGCTCGAACCACGGGCTCGAGCGAACCGCGGACCGGGGCTCATCTGAGGACCATAGGAGGATTCACATGAGCATGACCGACCCGATCGCAGATATGTTGACGCGGATCCGCAACGCCAACTCCGCGTTCAAGGCGACCACGACGATGCCGTCGTCGAAGAAGCTCGTCGAGATCGCCCGCATTATGAAGGAGGAGGGCTACATCACCGACTACGTGGTGACGCCCGCCTCTCCGCAGGACACCCTCGAGGTGACCCTGAAGTACGGTCCGCGCAAGGAGCGCACGCTGACCGGCATCCGCCGCATCAGCAAGCCCGGCCTGCGCGTGTACGCGAAGAAGGACGAGCTGCCAAGAGTTCTCGGCGGGCTCGGTATCGCCGTGATCTCGACTTCCCAGGGCGTGATGACCGACCGCGATGCTCGCAAGGCTGGCGTCGGCGGCGAAGTCATCGCGTACATCTGGTAACCGGCCGGACTGAGAAAGGAGCGAGAAGCCGTGTCACGTATCGGCAAGCAGCCCATCCCGGTCCCGTCCGGTGTCGACGTCACCATCGACGGCAGTACGGTGACCGTGAAGGGCCCCAAAGGTGAGCTCAAACAGACGTTGTCTGACGTGCTCACCATCGAAAAGCAGGACGACTCCATCGTCGTCGGCCGTCCGGACGATTCGCGCGAAGCGCGTTCGCTGCACGGGCTGACCCGCACGCTGGTGGCCAACATGGTCGTGGGCGTGTCCGAGGGCTTTTCCAAGAACCTCGAGATCGTGGGCGTCGGCTACCGTGCCGTGCTCAAGGGCAGCGACCTCGAGTTGGCACTCGGCTTCAGCCATCCCGTGGTGATCAAGCCCGAGCCCGGCATCAGCTTCGAGGTGCCTGCGCCCAACCGCATCACCGTCCGCGGCATCGACAAGCAGCGCGTGGGTCAGGTCGCTGCCGAGATCCGCGCGTGGCGCAAGCCGGAGCCCTACAAGGGCAAGGGCGTGCGCTACGAGGGTGAGTACGTCCGCCGCAAGCTCGGCAAGGCAGCCAAGTAACCCGTCCGGGGTCACAGTCCCGGAAGACACGAGGAGAGATAAGGCTTCCATGGATAAGATGCAGACCAAGAAGGCCGCGCTCGAGCGGCGCCAGCGGAGGGTTCGCGGCAAGGTGCGCGGCACCGCGACGCGTCCGCGGCTGCGGATAACTCGCAGCAGCGCGCACATCTACGCCCAGCTCATCGACGATGTGAACGGTCGCACGCTTGCCGCCGCGTCCAGCATCGACGCCGAGCTCAAGGGTGCGCTGAAGACGGGATCCACCGTCGAGGCGGCGACCAAGGTGGGCGAGCTTATCGGCAAGCGCGGCGCCGATGCGGGCGTCACCGACGTGGTCTTCGACCGCGGCGGCCGGCTGTACCACGGCCGCGTGAAGGCACTGGCGGACGGTGCGCGCAGCGCCGGACTGAACTTCTAGGGAGGATAAGCGCATGGCGCGCAGAGAACGTGAGCGAGAAGTCTCCGAGCTTCAGGAGAAGGTCGTCTATATCAACCGCGTCTCGAAGGTCGTCAAGGGTGGCCGTCGGTTCGCACTGACCGCGCTCGTCGTGGTCGGCGATGGCGCCGGCAACGTCGGCGTGGGCATGGGCAAGTCACAGGAAGTGCCCCTCGCGATCCGCAAGGGCATCGAGGACGCTAAGAAGAACATGTTCAAGGTGAATCTCTCGCACGGGACCCTCCCGCACGAGGTGCTCGGCGTGTTCGGCGCCGGCCGGGTCATGCTCAAGCCCGCCTCGCCTGGTACCGGCATCATTGCCGGCGGCCCGGTCCGCGCGCTCCTCGAGCTCGCGGGAGTGAAGGACGTGCTGTCGAAGTCCCTCGGGACCGACAACGCCTTGAACGTTGTGAAGGCGGCTGCCGAGGGCCTCAAGTCCCTCTCCAGCCCGGCCGACGTCGCCCGCCGTCGCGGCATGTCCGTGGACAAGATGTACGGGCGGGAGGAGCAGGAGTGACCGCGAAGAAGACCGCGGAGAAGCACCTCCGCATCACTCAGGTCCGTAGCGCCATCGGGTGTCCTGCCGACCAGAAGGCCACCGTGAAGGCGCTTGGGCTCAAGCGGCTGCACGACACCGTCGAGCAGGTGGACAACCCCGCCGTTCGCGGGATGATCACGAAGGTCCGACACCTGGTAGAGGTCGAGGAAGCGTAAGTCAGGTACCGTTGGCCCGGCCCCGCGCCGGGCCTTGCGGCGTCCTTCGGTGCATTGCATACCAAGGCGCCTTGGATCGAACAAGTCAGCCGGCGGCGAGCGGCCGGCACGGCGGGAGGAACCCGCCGCGAGCGTTATGGAGAGCACGACATGCAGATCAACGATCTCTTCCCGGCCCCCGGTTCGCGAAAGGGCCCCAAGCGTGTCGGCCGCGGCCACGGTTCAGGCCATGGCGGGCGTTCCGGCCGAGGCGACAAAGGCCAGAACTCCCGTGCCGGCGGCGGCAAGGGCCCCGGGTTCGAGGGTGGCCAGAATCCGCTGCACATGCGCCTGCCGAAGCTTCCGGGCTTCACGCCGCGCAACCGCACCGAGTACGCCGTCGTCAACGTATCGCGCCTCGACGCTCTGTTCGCCGACGGTGACGTCGTCGATGCAGAGTCGCTGCAGGCCAAGGGCGTCATCAAGTCGGTCGCCGCGCCGGTCAAGGTCCTCGGCGACGGCGAGCTCACGAAGAAGCTGACCGTCAAGGTCGACAAGGTCTCCGGGCCCGCGAAGGCGAAGGTCGAGGCGGCCGGAGGGACGGTCGAGACGCTGTGAACCTCCTCGCCGCGCTGAGCAACGCGCTCCGCATCCCCGACCTTCGGCGGAAGATCGTCTTCACGCTGACCGTCGTGGTGCTCTACCGCATCGGCTCGTTCATCCCCGCGCCGGGCGTCAACATCGACAAGGTCACCGCTGTCTTGCAGCAGAACGCTGCACTACAGTTGCTCGGCCTGTTCTCGGGCGGCGCGCTCGAGAAGCTGGCGGTGTTCTCCCTTGGCGTCATGCCCTACATCACCGCCTCCATCATCATGCAGCTGCTCCAGGGCGTCATCCCGACGATCGAGCAGTGGTCCAAGGAAGGCGAGACGGGGCAGC
>CAYHCN010000115.1:0-5874 GCA_964354945.1 uncultured Eubacteriales bacterium | reverse complement strand
AGGGCGGTGAGGCTCAACGCGATCCCCGAGCCTCCGTTCGCCGAGATCATGCTCGCGGAGGGCTCCGATTTCACGAAGTCGGCCCGAATCACCGTAGAGCCTTTCCTCAGTGTCGACCCGAGCGACGTGCAAATGAGACTGTTCCTCAACGGCGAAGTCGATGAGGACGCGCCGTGGGGACCCTTCAAGGCCAGGACGACGATCGATCTGCTGCCGGTGGACGGGCCGCAGACCGTGCTCGCCCAGTTCAAGCTCGCCAACGGCACGATCCTCGAAGCCGAAAGCATGATCTACCTCGACCTCAATGCGCCGACCAAACCCGAGCTGTTCAGCGGCAAAGCGTGGAACGCGGGCGTGAAGCTCGAGTGGAAGCTACCTGCAGATCCGAGCATCTCCGCGTACGTGGTGTGGCAGTCGTACTCGAGTACCGGTCCGTTCGATGAGATTGACTGGATCCCGGTCGAGCCTCCTCCGATGGTGCCGGACCCGGGCGGCGAGGGCTCAGAAGATCCGATGGGCGATCCGCTCGCGGGGCTTGAGGGAATGACCGACCCATCCTTCGGTGAGGGCTCCGAGTCCACGACGCCCACCGCGTACGTGACCGGGCTCAAGTCCGGTGCCACGAGCTACTTCAAGATCGAGCCGGTCGACGGAGCGGACCGCACCGGTCCGATGTCCGACGTCATTTCGGTCAAGCCCGGCTACGGGGTCAAGCGGCTCTACGGCTCGGACGGGTTCGCGGTTGCCGAGAAGATCGTGGCTGCCGGCTTCACTACCGCCGACACCGTGGTTATCGCCGGCAATGCGTCGCCTGCCGAGGCGCTGTGCGCCGAGGGTCTCGCGGGTGCGGTCGACGGGCCGCTGATGATGACGTCGGCGACTGCCCTTGACGCTCCGATCTCCAGAGCGATCAAGCGGCTCCAGCCCAAGCACGTGATCATCGTGGGCAACACGTCGGCGGTCTCCGCAGGCGTCGCGAAGACGCTCGCGTCGCTCGTCGGTGGCACGAGTCACGTCGAGCGCATCAGCGGGCGGGACCGCTACGAGCTGTCGGCGGCCGTTGCCGAGCGGATCATGGAAGAGGGCGGGGGCGAGGGCGGAGAAGCCTTCCTGGTGAGTGGCGAGAGCTACGTCAACGGCGTCGGTGTCGGCCCGCTCGCCTACGCCCAGAAGATGCCGGTTCTCTTCACCAAGCGTTCCGGTGCGCCGAGCGCGGTCAAGAACGCGGCTACGGACCTGGGCCTCCAGCACCTGATCGTTGTCGACAAGTCGTACTGGATTCCAGAGAGCGCCATCCCCAAGACGCGGATGGGCTTCCGCAGGATCGCTGGCTGGCACTCTTACAGCCTCACCGTGAACCTCGCGAACTACGCGATCGACGAGCGCGGGTGGGTGGATCCGAAGATGATCGGCGTGGCGGCAGGGACGGATCCTCGCGCCTCTGTGGTCGCAGGAGCGGCCATCGGCAACCGGGGCGGGGCGCTTCTGCTCACACCGCGGACGGGCCTCTACAGCAGCGCGGGACAAGTCATCCTGTTCAATAGGCCGCTGCTCTCCCACGTGGAGGTCTACGGGACGACGCGGACGCTGAACGATCGCGTGGTCACCGACATCAGACGCATGCTGACCATGCCGATCTACATCGGCTACTAGCGCAAGTAAGCCCCCCGGCGCTTCGGCGTCGGGGGGCTCCTTCCATTCGGGCGTGAACAGCCCGAGTCGCCGCACGGCCGCGCGGCTCGCCGCCGCGCGCTTGGACCGCGTGCCACTGGGTTAGAATCCGAGTGCCCCGTCCGAGCCGCTAGGCCCCTTGGCTCTCCGTCTCTCGAAGGAGCGTTCATGCCCGATTCCCCCGACAACGCCGACGCCTCAGGTATCCCGCGGACCACCTACCGCGATTCGGGCGTCGATATCGAGGCCGGTGCCGAGGCCGTCGATCGCATCCGAGAGGCGGTCCGCTCGACCTACCGCCCCGAGGTCATCGGCGACATCGGCGGGTTCGGCGGGCTGTTCTCGGCGGCGGCATTCAAGGACATGGACGACCCCGTCCTTGTGAGTGGGACCGACGGCGTGGGCACCAAGATCCGCCTCGCCCAGCTGCTCGATCGCCACGACACCGTGGGCATCGACCTGGTCGCCATGTGTGCGAACGACATCCTCGTCACCGGTGCCGAGCCCCTGTTCTTCCTCGACTACATCGCTGTCGGCAAGCTCGTTCCCGAGCGTATGGAGGCCATCGTCTCGGGCATCGCCGAGGGCTGTCGCCAAGCGGGTTGCTCGCTGGTCGGCGGTGAGATGGCCGAGCACCCCGGTGTCGTGCCCGACGACGACTACGACCTCTCCGGCTTCTGCGTCGGGGTGGTCGACCGCGCCAAGATGATCGACGGCAGCACCGTCGAGCCCGGCGACGTCATCCTCGGCCTGCCCTCGAGCGGGCTGCACAGCAACGGCTTCTCGCTCGTGCGACGCGCGGTGGTCGAGGGCCACGAGAGCGAGTTGTCGCTGACCCGCGTCGACCTCGGCGGGCGGAGCCTCGGCGAGGCGCTCCTGACCCCGACTCGCATCTACGCCGAGCCGATCATGGCACTCCTGAAGGGCGGCGCACCGATCAAGGCCATGGCGCACATCACCGGCGGCGGGATCACCGAGAACCTCAACCGCGTCCTGCCCGAGACGTGCGATGCGCGGGTGGTGCGCGGGTCGTGGCGCGTACCGCGGGTGATAGAGACGGTCGTCGAGGCCGCTGGACTGTCGGAGGACGACGCCTACACGACCTTCAACATGGGTATCGGTTTCGCGCTGGTGGTCTCGGCGGCCGAGGCGCCCGATGTGGCGGTCAAGCTGCGCGACGCGGGCGAGCGGGTGTACGAGATCGGCGACATCATCGAGGGCACGGGCAAGGTCGTGTACGCGGGGTAGGGTTGACGGCGGGGCCGCACGAAGCGTGCGCTTCGGCGACTTGGAGAGGAGACATCGACGTGGGACGGCTTCGGCTCGGCGTGCTGATCTCGGGATCCGGCACCAACCTCCAGGCGATCATCGACGCGTGCAACGAAGGTCGGCTCGACGCCGAGGTCCGCGTTGTCATCTCGAACCACGACACCGCCTTCGGGCTCGAGCGTGCGCGCCGCGCCGGCATCCGCGCGGTGTACCTCAACCGCCAGCAGTACGACCGCCCGAAGGCGTACAACGCGGCAATCCTCCAGGCCCTGCGCGACAACGACGTCGACACGGTGGTGATGGCGGGCTACATGCGGCTCCTTGGCGCGAACGTGCTCGAGGCCTTTCCACACCGCGTGCTCAACATCCACCCGGCACTGCTGCCGAGCTTCGCGGGGGCGAACGGCATCCATGACGCGTTCGACTACGGCGTGAAGGTCACCGGAGTCACGGTCCACTTCGCCGACGAGGAGTTCGATCGCGGGCCGATCGTCGCTCAGGAGGTCGTACGCATCGAGGAGGACGACACCGTCGAGGACGTCGAGACCAAGATCCATGCTATCGAGCACGTCCTCTACCCCCAGGCGCTCCAGTGGCTCGCCGAGGACCGCGTGCAGATTCGCGGCCGCAAGGTCCACATCCTCCCCGCGCCCTGACCGACGCGCCACGCCGACCGCCCATTGATCGCCAGACTCCCGTGAACTCTCCCCCAGGGCCGCTCGAGCCCTTCGGCCTCGCCGAGACCTGCCGAGTGGTCGGCGGCGGGATACCGCTGTGGCACTACCACCGGGCGCGGCTCCTGCGCGGCGGGTGTCCGCCGGACCTCGCGAGCCGCGTAGAAGCGCTCGCGCTGACCGAGGCCACCAGCTGGGCGGACTCCTCGTCCCGCCGCGTACGGCTGGGCATCACGCTCGATCCGCGGGGCAAGGTCTCGATCGTCTCGGGCATCCACCTGTCCTCGCTCGATGTCGTGAACGACCCGCTCGCCGTGCGCGTGGACCTCGCCGAGATCGCCACCACCGAGCAACCCGAGCCGCCGCTGCCTCCCGGTGCCGCGAAGCCCGGCGACCGGTCGTGGTGGGACGCCGCGCAGCGCATCGCGAAGCAACACAACGGTCACCAGGCGGTCGTCGTCGACGGCGAAGGCAACCTCATCGACGGCGGCAGCGCCACGGTGTGGATCGCCGAGGGCGGTCGGCTCGCCACCCCGCCGTCGCCGCCGGCCGTGGGCGGCGTCGCCCGCGCGTTCGTGCTCGACGCCCTCACGCGCCGTGGCCTGGAGGTCTTGGTGGAGCCGATCTCGTGGGAGCGGTTCGAATCCGCCGAGGAGGCCTTCTTCACGAACGCGTTCGCGGGCGCGGTCGCGGCGAGGGGCAGGGGAGGCGAGGGGTTCTCGGCGGTCAGAGAGCTGTTCGAGATGATGTGGCGACCGGGCGCGAGGTAGTAGCCGAAGCGTTACAGCGGGTCGCCGGGACCGATGAGCCCGCCGGCCGAGGGGTCGTCGCTCAGCCCGAAAGCCGCGAGCACGACATCCGCGACCCGTGACGGCTCTCCTGAGGTCCGCGACGCAGGGTCGATGAAGTCGTGACGCCAGTGCAGCCGCCTCGCGACCACCACCTCCCGCAGCTCGGTGTCGCGTCCGCCAAAGGTGCGCCGCATCATCCACCGTGCCGCCGGTCGGCTCACGGCGCGGTCGTTGGGGTTGGTCAGCAACACGGCCCGTCGAATCGGGTGTCCCGCCGCAACTCGTCGGTCGCCGAGCTCGATTCCCATGTGCAGCAGGGGGATGATGCCGGGCAGCGGGAAGCCGGGATACTCGTAGGCGCTCTGCACGCGCTCGGTCTTCGTCTTCGGGTCCCACCAGATGTAGGTGTCGGGCAGCATCAGGCGGAACCGCACGAAGAGCCGGACCATAGGCACGAACGACCAGCCTGGTGACGTCGCCGGTGAGATGACCAGCACGTCGTCGACCTCCGCCCGCGTGGCGGCCGCCCATGCCGCCTGCACCCCGCCGCCCGACAGTCCGAGCACGTAGAGCGGCTCCTTGAACCCGGCGGCAAGGTCGATGGTACGGTCGACGTGCTCGATGATCTCCTCCGCTTCGAGGTCGCGAAGCGAGCGGGTCATACGGTCGGGCAGGCCGTGGTACGGCTGCCGCGTCGCTAACACCCGGTACCCGCGGTCCCGCAGCACTGAGCCGACGGCGCGGAACTGGTCGGGGCAGTGGGTGAACCCGTGGAAGTACACGAAGGTCCCGAGCGGTGCCCCATCCGGCTCGAGCAGGAAGCTGCGGCAGGCGTCGACGCACTCCTCGGCTTCGAGATCGCGCACGGCATCCACGCGCGCCAGAGCCTCAGCCGTATCGGTCGTGGGCGCGGGCGTCCCGGGCTTGAGCGAAGGGATTCCGATACCGCGCCACGCGACGAGGGCAAGGTAGCCCAGGCCCGCCGTAGCAACAGCACCGAGGAATGGCCGCGCGACTCTCACGTCCTGGCCTCACTCTCCTGGCAGGCGACTTCGAGCTTCAACCGACCTGCAACCCATCATCTCGCACCTCGGCCCTACTGTTGAAGCGTCCGTACGTACCGGCCTCAGGCGGAGTAGCCCGGCAGCAGTGCCCCGAACTCGAAGGAATCTCCGAGGCGCGGGACGATTACCGCTACAATCTGCGCATGCTCGGCGGTCGCTCGGCGCTTCGTGCCCGTTCGGCCGCCGGCTACCGTTGCGAACGCATTCGAATCCCAGGGGGAGATCGACTCGATGGACCAGGTGAAGATCCGCCGCGCTCTCGTATCCGTGACCGACAAGACCGGTGTCGTCGACTTCTGTCGTTCGCTCGCCGAGGACTTCGGCGTCGAGATCGTCTCGACCGGCGGCACCGCCAAGGCCCTCGACGCGGGCGGCGTGAAGGTCCGCGCCATCGACGACCTCACC
>CAYHCN010000114.1:0-5899 GCA_964354945.1 uncultured Eubacteriales bacterium | reverse complement strand
CCCGGGACGTCATCGGCAGGGCGAATCGGCGGCTGGCTTCGGCCGGTCAGATCCCTGCCGTCGTGTACGGCGCCGGCTTCGCCGAGGGCAAGCCGGTCGCCATCGATCGCCACGACTTCGAGCTCTTCATGTCCCACCACGGCGGATCCGCGCTCATCTCGCTCGCTCTCGAGGGGGAGAAGAAGCCGGTCAATGCCGTCATCCGCGAGGTGCAGTACAGCCCGGTCAAAGGCAACGTGCTTCACGTCGACTTCCAGGCCGTCCGCATGGACCAGCCGATCCACGCCAACGTACCGGTGCGCCTCGTGAACGACGCCGTGGGCGTCCGCACCGGGGGCGTGCTCGTCGTCGATCTCCACGACCTCAACATCGAGGCTCTGCCCAAGGACCTCCCCGAGGTTCTCGAGGGAGACATCGCGGGGCTGCAGGTGGGCGACTCGCTGCACGCCGGCCAGATTCCGCTGCCCGACGGTGTGACTCTGCTCGGTGACCCCGAGGCGATCGTGTGCTCCGTGCAGGCGCCGCGCGCCGAAATCGAAGAGGTTGCCGAGATCGAAGAGGCTGCCGAGCCCGAGCTGGTGGGCAAGGAAGAGACCGCCGAGGAGTAGGGCGGCGCCACTCCCATGTCCCGCATCGTCGTGGGCCTCGGCAACCCGGGGCCCGAATACGAACACACCCGCCACAACGCGGGCTTCATGGTCGTCGACTTTCTCGGCGAGAACCTGCGTGCCACGTATTGGAAGGACCAAGCGGGCGCGAAGGTCGCCGTCGTGCGGGTTGCCGAGGAGGAGGTCGTCCTCGCGAAGCCTCAGACGTTCATGAACGTGTCGGGTTCGTCGGTGGCCAAGCTCGCCGAGTACTACGACGCGAAGCTCGACGACCTCATCGTCGTCCACGACGACATCGACCTCGCCCCGGGCCGCGTTGCCGCGAAGCGCGGTGGGGGACACGGCGGGCATAACGGCCTGCGTTCGCTCCACGAGAAGCTGGGCTCCGACGCATACCTGCGGGTGCGCGTGGGGGTCGGCCGCCCGCCGGGGCGCCAGGATGCTGCCGACTACGTGCTCGAGCCGATTCGCGGCGAGGCTGCCGAGGAACTCGAGGGCGCTGTCACCACCGCGGCCCAGGTCGTCATGCACGTCCTGGAGCACGGCGTCGAGAGCGCCATGCGGGAGTACAACGCGCGGGAGTAGGGTCGGCCCCGCGCGTCCTACCTCAGGTAGTTCATGGGGTTGACGGGGTTGCCGTTGATGCGGACCTCGAAGTGAAGGTGCGGGCCGGTCGAGAGACCCGTCGATCCGACCGCGCCGATCCGCTGGCCCTTCGACACTCGCGAGCCGACGCTCACGCCGATGCTCGACTCGTGCCCGTACACGGTGACCACGCCGTTGCCGTGATCGATCATCGTCACGTTGCCGTAGCCGCCGTTGTAGCCGGCCTGGATGACGGTCCCGCTCCCCGCGGCGACGATGGCGGAGCCCGAAGGCGCCGCGATGTCGATGCCTGCGTGGAATCGTCGGTACCTGAGGATGGGGTGCATTCGCCAACCGAACGGCGAGGTCACGTTGTAGCTCGACGGCACCGGCCACAGCATCACGCCGTTGTAGACGCCCGACCCGCCGCCGCGCGCAGCGAGCTGCGACGCGATGCGGTCGGACTCCCGGTCCTCGGCGGCAGCGAGGGCCTTCAGGTGCGAGATGTTCTTGCGGGTCTCTGCGAGCAGCGCCTTCTTCTGGCCGAACACCGCCTGCTGGGCGGCGACCTTGGCTTCGCGCCGGTCCCTGAGGCCGCGCCAGCGCTTCTCGACCGCCACGGCCTCGGCCCGCTTCTCGGCGACCTGCGTGAGCGTCACCTGCAGCTTGTCCTGCGAGTACTGCAGGCTGCGCTTGGTCCCGTCGAGCTCGATGGCGTCTCGGTGGTTGGCTTCTATGACGCGGGTGATGAACTCGCTGCGGTCGATGAGATCGCCGAAGTCCTTCGCGCCAAGGATGATGTCGAGGTAGTACCAGTCGCCCTCTCGGTACGCCGAGGTCATGCGCCTTTCGAGCAGCAGCGACTGGCGGTCGTACTCACGCTGGGTCTTGCCGATGGACCTCTCGAGAGACGCGACCTGGCGGCGCAGCTGCTCCACCTGGTTCTGCAGCGCGACGCGGTTGCGTTCGGCCTCGGCCACGACCGGGTCGAGCTTGTCGACGTCGGTCTGCAGCGCATCGATGCGCTTGTCGAGCAGGATGGCCTGGTCGGCAAGGCGGGAAGCGACACGGCTTGCAGCTGCGGCTTTGCGCTTGGCGGCCTCGGCCGCCTTCTGATGCGCGTCGAGGTCGGCCTGCGTGACAGCGAACGCCGGCGCGACAGACGCGGCGAGGAGGATGGCGGCGAGAACCGCCGACATGTATGCGCGAATGCGGTGCATACTACGTTTCCTCCGGAGGGCGGCTGCGATTGAGTAGGGTGGGACCGCCGGAAGGCGCAACATCGAAGGTATGATACCTCTCGCAGGTAGAGGGCACAAACGAACGCCCTCCTTCCAGCCCTTTTCTCGCCGAGGCGGGAGTGAGTGTCGGGCAGTATACTTATCGGCACGTTGTACGCCCCGCAACACCCCTCGTTGGCGTACCGTGTCGTTCCCGTTGCCGGAGGTCGCGTGGTCCGAATCGTGCACAAGCGCCAGTTGTCCGACGCCGTCTTCGAGATGGGTGTCGAGGCGCCGAAGGTCGCGCGGAAGGTCCGCGCCGGCCAGTTCTTGATGCTTCGCGTTGCCGAAGGCGGCGAGCGAATCCCTCTCACCTTCTCCGACTGGTCCGCCGAGGAAGGTTGGGTCAAGTTCATCTTCATGCGCGTCGGCAAGACCACTCACGAGCTGTCGCATCTCGAAGTCGGGGACGAGATCGCGGACCTCGCGGGGCCGCTGGGCGTGCCGACGCACGTTGAGGGGCTCGGGCGTGTGGCGGTGATCGGTGGCGGCGTGGGCGCGGCGGTGGCCTATCCCGTCGCGCGCGCGATGGCCGCCGCGGGCAACGACGTAACCGCGATCCTCGGCGCGCGCACCGCTGACCTGCTCGTGCTCGAGGGCGAGCTCCGTGAGCTGCCCCTTCGCGACGTGATCGTGATGACCGACGACGGCTCAGCCGGCGAGAAGGGCCTCGTGACCGCGCCGCTTGCCAGGCTGGCCGAGGCCGGTGAGATCGACGAGGTCTTTGCGGTGGGCCCGGCAATCATGATGAAGTTCTGCGCAGCGTCGGCTCGCGAGCGCGGCGTCCCGTGCACCGTGTCGCTCAATCCGATCATGGTCGACGGCACCGGCATGTGCGGCGCCTGCCGCGTGACGGTCGGCGGGGAGACGAAGTTCGGATGCGTGGACGGCCCCGACTTCGACGGGCTCGCCGTCGACTGGGAGGAGCTCATGAGCCGCCAGCGCATCTACGCCGATGACGAGCGGCTCGCAGACGCTGAGTACAGCAGGGGGTGCTCGTGCCACCTGTAGACGACGCGAACCTGCCCCGCGGGGACGAGATTCCGGCCGCTCCCGAGCGACCCAAACGTCGCCCGTCCCGGGCTCCCCGCACGCCCATGCGGGAGCGCGCTCCGGACAAGCGGGCCGTCGATTTCGACGAGGTCGGCTACGGCTACTCGGCAGACGAGGCAGTGGCCGAGGCGCAGCGCTGCCTCCAGTGCAAGAACCCGACGTGCATCGCGGGATGCCCGGTCAACATCGACATCAAGTCGTTCATCGGCCACGTCATCGACGGTGAGTGGGCCGACGGCGTCGCCGTGCTCAAGGAGCGCAACGCGTTCCCCGCGATGTGCGGTCGCGTGTGCCCCCAGGAAGAGCAGTGCGAAGCGGCCTGCGTGCTTGCGAAGCGCGGAGAGCCCGTCGCCATCGGACGCATCGAGCGCTTCCTCGGCGACTACGACCTCACCTGCGACATCGAGAGCCGCTGCAAGCCCGAGGTCGCCGAGCCGAGCGGGTTTCGCTGCGCGGTCATCGGAAGCGGACCGGCGGGGCTGGCGTGTGCCGGCGAGCTCGCGCGGCTGGGCCACGCAGTCACGGTGTTCGAGTCGCTCCACGCGCCAGGCGGCGTGCTGTCCTACGGCATCCCGGAGTTTCGGCTGCCCAAGTCGATCGTCGGCGCCGAGATCGAGATGCTCGCCGACATGGGTGTGGAGATCGTCACCGACGCGGTGGTCGGTCAGCTGTTCACGGTCGACGAGCTGATGACTCCCGTCGAGGACGGTGGCGAGGGCTTCGACGCCGTATTCATCGGGACCGGCGCAGGCTTGCCTGTGTTTCTCGGCGTGGCGGGGGAGAACCTCAACGGCGTGTACTCGGCGAACGAGTTCCTCACTCGCGTGAACCTGATGCGTGCCTTCGACTTCCCTCACGCCGACACGCCGGTGTGGCGGGGGCGCAAGGTCGCGGTCGTCGGTGGCGGCAACGTGGCGATGGATGCGGCGCGGACCGCCAAGCGTCTCGGTGCCGACGAGGTCTTCCTGGTGTATCGCCGCACCGAGGACGAGATGCCCGCTCGCCGAGAAGAGGTCCACCACGCTCGGGAGGAAGGCATCGAGTTCAAGATGCTGTGCTCGCCGCTGGAGATACGAGGTCACGACGGATGGGTCACCGGGCTCGTGGCGTCGCGAATGGAGCTCGGGACCCCGGACGAAAGCGGCCGCCGGGCGCCGGTGTGCGTGATGGACAGCGACTTCGAGATCGATTGCGACACGGTGATCTCGGCCGTGGGTACGCGGGCGAACCCGCTGACCGCGAAGGCGGCCCCGGAGGTCGAGCGCTCGAAGCGGGGCTACCTAGTGACCGACGAGGATGGCGCCACGAGCGTCCCCGGTGTCTTCGCGGGCGGCGATATCGTGACCGGTGCGGCAACCGTCATCCTTGCGATGGGTGCGGGCAAGCGCGCGGCACAGGGCATGGACCGCTGGCTGCGCGAGGGTCGCCAGGCAGCAGGCTAGCCGCACCGACGCGCTCAGGGCCGGCCATTCGGGGCTGTCGTTGTCGCAGAATCCACCCATCCGTTGTCAGCCCCTACGGGTAGAATCACTACAACGACGAACGGTAACTCGCTTACCGCCAATCGGGCTTCCAACCCGTCTGTTCGGCAATTCTTGGAGTGCGAACGGTGAACGACGAATCTGTGAACGTGCTCGTGATCGATGACGACGAGGCCGTCGTGGACATGATCCGCGTCGGTCTCGAGGCTGACGGCATGCACGTTCTCGGGGCTGGCGACGGAGCCGAGGGCATCGAAGTCCTCGGTCGCGAGCCCGTTGACGTCGTCGTGCTCGACATCATGATGCCGCGGGTCGATGGTTGGATGACGCTGATGGAGATCCGCAGCAGCGCAGTCACGGCCGACCTGCCCGTCATCATGCTCACCGCGAAGACCCAGGACCTCGCGAAGATCTACGCGTTCAAGCAGGGGGTCCAGCAGTACGTCACCAAGCCGTTCAACGTGATGGAGCTCGCCGCACGGGTCGAGTCGCTGGCCAAGAGCCGGCGCAAAGAGGCCGGCGACGGGAGCGCGCCGAGCGAGTCGGAGTTCCGCAAGCTGGCGGTGCGCAAGGGCGGTCGGACCGTGCTACTGTCGATCGACGACATCGTCTTCGTCTCGGCGCGCAACAAGTCGACCTACGCCCACACGTACGAGAACCAGTACCTCGTGGATACCACGCTCGGCGACCTGCAGCACCGCCTGGCGCGCGAACCGTTCGAACGCGTGCATCGCAGCTACCTGGTGAACCTGAACCGGGTGAAGGAGATTCTGCGGGTCGAGGGCTCGTACGTGGTCGTCGCCGGCGACCGCGACGAGACGCACATCCCGGTGGCCAGGCGTCAGGTCAGAACCTTTCGGGAGTCCGTCGGCATCTGATGGGCGGGCTGGCG
>CAYHCN010000113.1:0-5964 GCA_964354945.1 uncultured Eubacteriales bacterium | reverse complement strand
TCGCCGACGAGTTCCCCGGCATGGACTTCGTCTCCCCGAAGAAGACGGGCGGTTAGCCCGCCGCAACGGTCGAGTCCGCCCGCGGCTCCCGAAACGAGCGGCCTGCTCCCGGGTACCGCTCACCGATACGAACGGTGGAGTCTCGCCGAGCGGGGTACGCTCTGCGACAGGGGGAGGCGAGAGACTCGTCGGCGACGGCGGGTCTTTTTCCGCCTCGGAGAGGCAGGAGGGGTAGCGCGATGAACGACTTGGACGCTCGGCATCTGTTGACGCAGCGGCAGGGAGAGCTTCATCGCCACCCCTATGCGCTGGCCGTGACCATCGACTACGGCCACCACCTGTTCACCGTCACCTGCCACGAGGGGCGGACGCGGATCCAGGGGATACTGACGCCGAGCGAGATGGCGTCCTACCAGTGGCGCAGGATCATGGAGTCACGGCTCGGGCTGCCCGCGTACTAGCGACGGATGTGCTCACAAGGTGTCGCGGGACTGCGGATACTCGCCGTGCATCTGCAGGGCCTGCCTCCTCCGTGGATGTGAGTCCGGTCGCGCTGAGGCGAGGCCCCGTAGGGCTTCAGGACTGCGGGGCCGAGGGGGACAGAGGGCGCCGAACCGAGCAGCTCTGCCCGGCTAGACGTTGAAGCGGATGTTCATGATGTCGCCGTCGGCGACGATGTACTCCTTGCCCTCTATCTGGAAGAGCCCCGCCGCCTTCACGGCCTGCTCGCTTCCATACTCGACGAACACGTCGTAGGGCATGACCTCGGCGCGGATGAAGCCGCGTTCGAGGTCGGAGTGGATCTTCCCGGCGGCCTTGCGGGCGGTCATCCCACGTGTGATCGTCCACGCGCGCACCTCGTCCTCACCGACGGTGAAGAAGCTGATGAGGTCGAGGAGCCCATAGGCGCTCCGAATGAAGCGCGCGAGCGCGGACTCGGTGAGGCCCAGGTCGTGGAGGAAGGCCGCTTGGTCGTCGGCATCCAGCGCGGCAATCTCCCCCTCGACGCTCGCCGAGAGCACCAAGCCTGCGGCTCCAAGTTCTTCGATGCGCGCCGCCAGGTCATTGGGCGGCGGTTCGGCGGTCCGGTCCTCGTCGCGGTTCACGACGACGAGCATCGGGCGGTCCGTCAGGAGCTGGTAGCCCCTGAGGAAGTCGCGGTCGAGCTCCTCGGCCGACAGTGTGCGCAGAGGCCTCCCGTCCTCCAAGACCACTCGCATCCGCTCGAAGCGATCGCGGTCGGCCTGCGGCAGGTTCTCCTTCTGCGCCCGCGCCAGCAGTCCCTCGACGATCGCGAGATCGGCCAGGATGCACTCGTCAGAAAAGGCGTTCAGGTCCCCGAGGGGATTGACGTCACCCTCCACTGCCGGGTTCTCGAAGTCGCGGAGCACGAGGGCGAGTGCCTCCTGCTCGCGGATCGTCGCGAGTGCCCTTGTGGACAGGCCCTTGCGTTCCGCCCCGTGCTCGCCGGGCACGTCACAGAATGTCACCTCGGCGTAGGTCGTCTTCTTGGGGGTGAAGATGGCTGAGAGCCGGTCGATGCGCTCGTCGGGTACGCGTACGGTCCCGAGTCGCACCTCGCCGCCGTAGCCGACGGGCACGTCGAGACCGGTCATCGCATTGAACACCGTGGTCTTGCCTGAGCCAGCGAAGCCGACCAGTCCGATCTTCACCGCACCCTCCCCCTGTCCGAACGAAGGGCCCGTCCGTCTACTCCCGCCGGAACCAGGACACTCCGCATCTTGCTAGAGCTGTCGCGCTTGAGCAGACGCGCGTGCGCTTGTTGGTCAGTCTAGCTGTTAGCGTGTGGCTCGAGGCGCTTGTCAGGCGCTCCGACCTCGGCCCAGCTAGTTACCTTGGGATGCGCTCCGAACGATCACCGAGCGCGAGGACGGGGGGCTGAGTACGCTCGCTGCTGCGGCTTCGCCAGGTGCTGGCCCTCGGCTTCTCCGAGTGCCGCCGCATGGCGGACGAGTAGCCTCGCGTGTCTAACCCAGCTGCGCTACTGCCTGAAGGGCGAGGGCGGCGAAGAACACAAGGAGACCTATCCCTACCCCGCCGGTCACCTTCAGGATCCTCGTCATGCTGGTTCTACTTGTCTTCGTCGCGTGAGCTCACCGTACGGCCCCGGCGCCGCGGAGAAGTGCATTCCCGCGTACTCTGGCGGCACCTCCGCCGACACGATAGCCCCGTCCCAGTGTTCCGGAACAGGGCCTCTGAGCTGGTGGGCCATCGTGGATGCGCTTCGAACGGCGTGACGGCAGAGCCGTCTGCCTGTGGATGTGCGATACAGTCAATCGGAGCGAACTGACGCCTTGTTCTCATCCCTCGGCATGATGTGCTCGACGCCATGAATGGGGAAACCATCTAGTAGGGGTCGTCCTTGCTCCGCGACTTCCACCCGCACCTCTTCAGCCCGGACGGTCCTTGTCTGTGAAGCACGGAATCCGAGGGGGGTTCCGTCACATCGAAGAGGGGGAATCGCCGATGCTACGCAAGTGCCTTGTCTTGACGCTGACCTGCGTCCTTGTCCTGGCGCTCGCCGGATGCGCCGGATCGCAGAAGACGACCGGCAGCACGTCGAGCACCACCAGCAGCTCGCCCAAGCCACCCGCGAGCAACATCTCCACCAAGAGCGGCGAGGGTCCGCTGCCGCAGACAGACCAGGTCACCGTGCCGGATGAGGTCGGCTTCGGGATGACGACGGCGCGGATGAACCTTGCCGAGAGCCATCTCACCTTCGAGCTGAAGACGGAGCCTCCTGGCGCGGATCTACCTATGGACAACACTGTTGTCGTTATCAAGCAGACGCCCTCAGCAGGGACCAAAGTGGACTCGGGCAGCACGGTCACGCTCGTAGTCAAGAAGAAGTAGCGTCTCCGCGGCACTCCGCGCTCGTCAGCACTTCGGAGTCAAACAAGCCCTGCCCCGGCTTCCCGAGAAGTCTCTGAACGGGTGGGCCATCGTGGATCCGAACTCGTGACATTGGCCGTGTCGCCGCTTCTTGGCGCTTGATTCCGCGGGACGTGGCGACTCAGTGGCGACTCTCACGAGAACAGGTCAGGGACTTGAACCCCTGACCTGCGCTATCTTTGGTGCCCCCAAGGGAATTCGAATCCCTGTTGCCGCCTTGAAAGGGCGGAGTCCTTGGCCGCTAGACGATGGGGGCGTATTCGATTCGCTCGGCAAGCGAGCGGGACGAGCCGTGTGGTGGGCCGTGCAGGTCTCGAACCTGCGACCTTGGGATTAAAAGTCCCCTGCTCTGCCAACTGAGCTAACGGCCCGTCCTTAGGCTTCAGGCCTGGCAACCCGCGCCCAGGGCACGCGCAAGTGTAACGACGGGCGGCGACAGGGTCAACGCGCACCCGTCGGAACCCGCACCCGCCGAGCCGAGCTGCGGCCCAGCACCCGGCTGTCTGCAGCTCAGGCGCCCGCCGTCTCAATGCTAGGATGAGGTCACCGGAGGGAGGCGCATGGCATTCGTCGACACGTTCTGGTACTCGCTGCTCGTGCTGGTCGGATCGCTGCTCGTCGGCTGGCTCGTCGACCTGCTGCTCAGTGCGTGGCTGCTGACTGACGAGCGCCGGAAGCGGTGGCGCGGCGCAGCCGCTCTTGCCGAGTCGCTCCACGGGGTCATCGAGGTGTGGGCGCTCCTGCTCGGAACGTGGCTCTTCAGCGAGCTGCTCTATCCGCCCTTCACGAACATCCTCCCGGCGCTCTGGGTGAAGGGCGGGATGTCGGCGCTTCTCATCCTGTCGCTCACCGTGTTCGCCTCCCGACTCGCCACGCGTCTCGTTCGCGTGACCATGGCGCGCGAAGACGTTCCCCTGCCGAGCAGCACGATCTTCGTCAACCTCGCCCGGATCTCGGTGTGGGCCATCGGCCTGACCATGCTGCTCTCGGCATTCGGCATCAAGGTCAGCGCGCTGGTGGCGGCGCTGGGCGTGGTCGGCCTCGCGGTGTCACTCGGACTCCAGGACACGCTGGCCAACCTGTTCACGGGACTTCAGATCGTGCTCTCGAAGATCATCGAGCCGGGTGAGCAGATCCGGCTGTCGTCGGGCGAGGAAGGCACGGTTCACGACGTGACGTGGCGCCAGACGACCATCGAGAACGCAGTTGGCGACCTCGTCATAGTCCCCAACCAGATCATCGGCCGCGCGCTGCTCACCAACTACTCGAAGCCGACGCCGGAGCGCACCGTTCAGGTGACCTTCTCGACCGCGTTCGGGACCGATCTCGATCGAGTCGAGACGCTCGCTCGCGAGGCCGCCGAGAAGGTGGTCGCCACCCACGAGGGAACCGTCCGGGAGTCAGAGCCGCTGGTGCGGTTCCGTGGCTTCGTGGACGGTGGAGTCAGCGTGCTGGTCGGCGTGCGCGTCACCTGCCCAGCGGACGCGCCCTCGGTACGCAACGCGCTCGTGCGCGAGCTCTACAAGGCCCTCGGCACCGCGGGCATCGAGATCGGGGCGGCTGCAGCAGATGCAGCGCCGACGTCTCCTCCGCCACCCGCTCCGGGATTCATGAAGCCGAAGTAGGCCGCCGTCGGTCCTAGTGGCGGAAGTGGCGGTGCCCCGTGAACACCATCGCTACGCCGAGCAGGTCCGCCGTCGCGATGCACTCCTCGTCGCGCACCGAGCCGCCCGGCTGGATGACCGCAGTCACTCCTGCCGCGGCGCACACCTCGAGCGAGTCCGGGAAGGGCATGAACGCGTCCGACGCGCACACCGCTCCGCGGGCGCGCTCGGCCGCCTTGTCGACGGCGATGCGGGCGGAATCGACGCGGCTCATCTGACCGGCGCCCACACCCACGGTCGTGAAGTTCTTCGCCAGCAGGATGGCGTTGCTCTTCACGCTCTTGGCGACCTTCCACGCGAAGAGCAGCTGCTGCATCTCGTCGGCGGTCGGCTGGCGGCGGGTGACCACCTTGAAGCCGGCGGGGTCCTCGGCGACCGAATCGCTGATCTGCACCAGCATCCCGCCCTCGACCGCGCGCGACTCGTAGTGGCCGGCCGTCGGACGAATGCCACCGGTCTTGAGCACCCGCAGGTTCTTCTTCGTGGCGAGCAGCTCGAGCGCATCGGCGTCGTAGTCCGGCGCGATCATCACCTCGACGAACTGGCCATTGTCGAAGATAGCTTGCACGAGCGAGCTGGGCACGGTGCGGTTGAGGGCCATCACGCCGCCATAGGCGGAGATCGAGTCGGCGTCGTGGGCGCGCTTGTAGGCGGTGGTGATGTCGGGGTTGACCGCCACGCCGCACGGGTTCGTGTGCTTCACGATCACGCAGGCCGGCTCATCGAACTCGCGGACCGCGGTCCAGCAGGCATCCGTGTCGAGGATGTTGTTGTAGCTGAGCTCCTTGCCCTGAAGCTGCTCCGCGCGGCCGAGGGTGTGCTCTCGCGCGTCGTCGAAACGGTAGAACGCCGCCGACTGGTGCGGATTCTCGCCGTAGCGCAGGTCCTGCACCTTCTCGAGGCGCAGCCGGACCTCGGCAGGGAACGGCGTCGAGTTGTAGCCACTGAGGTACTTCCAGATCGCGTTGTCGTAGTGACTCGTGGTGCGGAAGACCTCGGTCGCGAGCGTCTTGCGGGTCTCGAGCGTGGTGGCCCCGTCGTGCTCGGACATCTCGGCGAGGATGTCGCCGTAGGTCTCGGGCTTCGTCACCACGGTGACCGCCGAGAAGTTCTTGGCCGCCGAGCGGAGCATGCTCGGGCCGCCGATGTCGATGTTCTCGATGGCCTCGGCTTCGGCTACGCCCTCCTTGCCGATGGTCGCCTCGAACGCGTAGAGGTTCACAACGACCATGTCGATGAGCTCGATGCCGTGCTCGGCCGCCTGAGCCATGTGGCTCTCGAGGTCGCGGCGGGCCAGCAGCCCTCCGTGGACCTTGGGGTGCAGCGTCTTGACGCGACCGTCCATCATCTCGGGGAACCCGGTGAGGTCGTCGATGGCGCGGACCTT
>CAYHCN010000112.1:0-5969 GCA_964354945.1 uncultured Eubacteriales bacterium | reverse complement strand
TGTTCGTTCTCGGGTTCGTTCTGTGCTCGACTGTTGGGATCGGGCCGACGCCGGCACGTGTTGGTGGTCGTTGGACCGTACCCGCGATGATCGCCGGCTCGCTAATCGGCGTGGCGCTGCTGATCCTCGCGGTCATGTTCGCCGTAGGCGTACGGCCTGCGGTCCTGCCGACAGATGCGGCGATGCTCGTCGCTCTCGGCGTCTTGGTCGCATCGAAGGTGGGTGTCGCGCTGGCGCAAGCCGCGTTACCGCCGGGCAGCGCGGATAGGGGGTGGTCCGCGACCAGTGGCTTGCCTACCTCGAGGTGGCCGGGCGGGCCGGTGACGAAACTGAGGTGCGGCGCGGCGCTCGGCTGATCCTCGAGATCCTCCGCCCTCACCTGGCCGACGAAGTCGCCGGGACGTTTCAGGAAGCCCGCCCGGAGGTGTAGCGAGAGCCGGACGGATTCGGAGCCTGCGACGTCTGCTATCGTCACGATGACACCGCGCACGTGATGCCGTGCGGCGTCAGCGAGGCGGGCGCACGAGGGGGCTTGTTGGCGAGCACTTCCGAGAACACAAAGACGAACCGCGTCCTGCGATGGGCTGAGATCTTCAAACGCGTCATCGCCGGCGTGCTGCTGGCGATGATGGCGCTGCTCGTGGTAGTTGCGACCGGCGAGATCGTCTTCGCCTTGGTGACCAAGCTGCTTGGCCGGTCGATCGTCCTGGAGAACCTCTTCATCACGCAAGATCAGCTGCTTGAGGTATTCGGCGTCTTCCTGACCGTCCTCATCGCACTCGAGCTCCTCGAGACGGTGGAAGTCTACTTCCGCGAGCATGCGGTGCACATCGAGATCGTTCTACTCGTCGCGATGATCGCGCTCGCGAGGAAGTTCATCCTCCTCGACCCCCATGCGTACTCTGCGCTCACTCTCCTCGCCCTTGCCGCGATCCTTCTCGCGCTTGGCGCCACCTACTGGCTCGTCCGCAGGGCGGGTCCCGCCGAGTAGTGAGGCCAGCATGCCAGTGCTGACGCAGCCGAAAGGCGTGAAGCAGCCGAAGGGCAACAGTGACCTGTTCTGGATGGCGGCAGGGATCGGGGTCGCGCTCATCGCAGTTCTTCTGCTCGACTCGGCTGCGAGGGCGTTTGCTCCCAGCAACCCCTGGCTCGTGCAAGTAGTCACGGTCCTCTCTCTCGGCACGGGCATCGCGGCGCTGGCACTCGGCGTGAGGATTGCGATCCGCAGGAGCCTGCGCTGGTGGAGGCTGTTGGCCATCCCTGTGGTGCTCGTCGGCGCCTTCTGGTCTGTGGTGCCCTTGGGACTCGCATGGGTCTCGACGCACCCGCGACACGCCTCCCCCTCGGGAAAGACACCGGCGTCGGTCGGCCTGCAGTATCGGGATGTCACGATCCCGACCACGCGAGGAGCTCGGCTTGCCGCGTGGTACGTGGAGCCGAAGAACGGCGCCGTGGTGATCTTGCTCCCCGGCGCGCTGTCAACGAAGGACAGCCTACTGGAGCACGGGAAGGTCCTCGCCAGGCACGGGTACGGGTTGCTGTTCGTGGACCCTCGCGGCATGGGAGGAAGCACCGGCGAGCCCATGGAGTACGGATGGTGGGGCACTCCGGACACCCACGCCGCCGACGACTGGCTCCGCGACCATTCCTCGAAGGCCCTACGCGTCGCCGTCCTCGGTCTTTCCATGGGAGGCGAGCAAGCACTCACGGCAGCGGCGACGGACCAGCGCATCTCTGTTGTCGTTGCGGAAGGCGCGACGCAGCGAATCTACGAGGACGTCTATGCGATGCTTCGCGGTGGCGAGAAGGTGCTCGGCGTGCCTCAGTACAGGGTTCTGTACGGCGTGGCGGACTGGCTGACGCCCGCCCGGGCGCCGATTCCCCTGGCCGCTGCGGTCCGGCAAGTCCCTCCTCGGCGGATCTTGCTCATGACGACTACCGAGGAAGAGCCGTACGGCCGAATCTATGCTGCCGCGGCAGGCAGTTCGGCTAGCTTGTGGTCGCCCAGCAGCCGGGAGCACACGAAGGCGCTCGAGGAGAACCCGATGGAGTGGGAACGGCGAGTCGTCGGGTTCCTGGACGAAGCGCTCGGCGACAACGGGGTCGCTGATTCTGGTGGAGGCCTTCGGCGCTCGCCGTAGGAGAGGCGGCAGGAGTTGGACCCGGCTCCGTCTGCGCTAGAATTGTGCACAATCTGAGCCGACCGGGAGGCAAAGAATGCGGTGGACGCCAGCACTGGAGACGGGGAACGTCGCGGTCGACGCCGAGCACCGCGAGTTGATCGCCCTCATCGACGAGCTGGAGCTGGCCGACGTTGGCGCGGATGAGACTCGAGTTCCCGACGCACTCGACCAGCTCACCGACTACATAGCCATCCACTTCCAGATGGAAGAGAAGCTGATGCGGCGCGAGGAGTACCCCGCCGAGGCCAGCGAACACCATCTCGGCGAGCACCGCGAGCTCGCGCAGAGGACGCAGGGATTCGTTGACGCCTACGCCGACGGCTCGCTGACGTCGGTCGAGCCGATCGTCGGGTTCCTGTACGAGTGGTTCCAGCACCACATCCTCGAAGTCGACACGCTCATGGCCGAGCACGTCCGCGCGCGGCACGCCGGTTAGAGGCTACGCCCGGGACGGTTCGGCAGTACGCGGCGACTCGATGTTCTCGGCAGTCTCGTCCTCGTCCGCTGCGGCCTCGGCGAACTCCCAGATGTCGCGATGCGTGAAGACCAGGAAGCCCGGGATGAGCAGTCCGAGCGCCGAGCCGACGAACAGCGCGGGCGTCGAGACCTTGAGCACGGCTCCTGCAATCGCCTGAGACACCGGCATCAGCCCGAACATCGCGAGCATCAGCATCGACATCACTCGGCCGACCATGTGCTTCGGCGCCATGCGTTGCAGCGACGAGATCACGATGATCGCGACGTAGCCATTGCCCGCCCCGGCGGCGACCATGAGCGCGACTGCGGCCGACGTCTGGGTCACGAACGCCAGCGCTCCGAAAAGCACTGCGAACGCGCCGAAGAGCGCGGTTCCGATCCAGCCGAGCGCGCGTGCCGAGGGACGCTTGGTCGCGCCGGCCACGCCCATGCCGAGAAGGTTGCCCAGCGCGTAGCCGGAGACGATGAGGCCGAAGGCCGCGGCGCCTTGGGGGAGTCGCTCGGAGGCGAGCACCGGGATGCCGACCATGAGGGGGCCCGTTACGAAGAAGTTCGCAAGTGCGACAACGATCACGAGCGTGCGCACCGTGAGGTTGCCGATCGCGTATCGCAGCCCCTCAACGACGTCGCGGAGCGCGTGATTCTCGCTGCCGAGCCCCGGTATCGGCCGCATCAACCACAGCGTGACCGCCGAGACCAGGAACGTGAGCGAGTCGAACGCGAAGGCGACGCCGATGCCCTGCATCCCCGCTGCGCTCGCGCTGGTCGCACCCGAGAGCAGTGCGATCACGGTTCCGGCAAGCGCGGGGCCCGCGAACTGCGCGGCCTGGTCGGCGATCATCATGAGCGAGTTGCCGCCCTCGAGCTGGTCGCTCGGCAGGAGGCGGGGGATGGTGGCCTGCGCAGCCGGGAGGAAGAAGCCCGACACGATGCCGAACGCGATGGCGAGGAAGTAGATCATCCACACTTGGATGGCGTCGGTGAAGATCAGGACGGTCGCTGTCGCAGTGATGGCAAAGCGCAGTACGTCCGAGACGAGCATGATCGCGCGCGGCGAGAAGCGATCGGCGATGGCACCGCCGTAGAGCATGAGCAGCGCTCGGGGGATACCGGCGGCGGCGAGCACGAGGCCGAGCTGCATGGGGTCGTGGGTCACGGCGAGGACGAGCCACGGCAGCGCGACCATGTGGAACTGGTCGCCGAGATGGCTGATGGCCTGCCCGCTCCACAGGTAGCGATAGTCGCGGTTCTTGAGAGATGTCAGCATGAGCGGCCGTCTTCTCTCGGGGACCTGGCGTCGTCATCGGACGTCGCGAGCTCCGACTCCGCGTATGTGACGAGCTGGTCGTCGGGTGTGATGAGCGCGCCTTCGGCGTGCAGGATGAGGAGCCCACGCACGAGCGCTCGCACCCCGCGCTCGAACTCGACAGCGAAACCGGCGTACCCGCCCTCGGCAAGCAGTCGCATCACGTTTGGGGACCGCTCGGGCGGAAGCTTGCCGAGCGACTCGTCCTGCTGGCGGTAGTCCGACCGGGTGAGATGTGCGGCGTACGCGTTCGCCATGCCGAGGACGTGCATGCCGAAGACATCAATCGCGGCGAGGGCCTCGGTCGCGGTGAAGCCAGCGTCAAAGTAGATGCCGACGAGGGTCTCGACGCCGGCGATCTGCTGTGGCGTGCGAAGCGAGCGGGTCGCCGCGAGAGGCATAGCCCGGGGATGCACCAGCAGCGCCCTGAGGTACTCGTGGGCTGCGGCGACGAGACGGTCCTCGACCGGCGCCGAGGGATCGTCGCCGGAGAGATCGATGCCGCTCATGATCTCGTCCACGATGAGGTTGTACAGGTCGCTCTTGCTCGGGACGTAGTAGTAGATGGTGCTCGGGTCCACGCCGAGCTCGGCGCCGAGCTGGCGCATCGAGTGACCCTCAAGGCCGTGCTCGTCGATGAGCCTCATCGTCGCCGAGACGATCTGATCTCGGGTGAGCCGGGGCTGGTTGGCCTTCCGAGCGACCATGAGGGGGACTCCTCCAACGCGTGTCTATTCAACGGTGTTGGGGAATTTATCCCACGATGTTGGAGAAGCCAAACGAGGGAGGATGCCAGGCCGAGCTGCCAGTGGAGCGATATCCTACGCTTCGGAAGAGCCCCACAACACGGCGCCGATGCGCTGGATGTGGGGGCGTGCATAGGTCAAGACCGCTACGGGGGTGCTCAGGTGGAAGCGCGCACATCGGTCAGTCCGGACGGGACGGTCTACCCCCTGCCGAAGGAAGAGGACTACCAGGCGGAGCTAGCCCGGATCGCGGGACTTGTCGAACAGGCGAAAGAGAACGGACAGGAGATCGTTGTCGTCATGGGCCTCGGCTTCGTCGGGGCTGTCATGGCCGCCATCGTGGCAGACACGACGGACGAGGGCGGACGGCCAGCGAAGTTCGTGATAGGCATGCAGCGTCCGAGCAAACGGAGCTACTGGAAGATCCCCGTGCTCAACCAGGGTGTCTCGCCGGTGAAGGCGGAGGATCCCGAGGTCGATCCCATGATTGCCCGGTGCGTCCTCGAGAAGAAGACCCTTGTCGCGACCTACGTCTACGATGCGCTCTGTTTCGCCGATTGCGTTGTCGTCGACGTCCAGCTCGACTACGCGAAGAACGAGCTCGGCAACGTGAGGAACGGTTCGGTGGAGATGGGCGCCCTCGAGGAGTCCTTCGACATCATCGCCCGCCGCATCAAGCCCGACTGCATGGTCCTCATCGAGACGACAGTCGCTCCCGGCACGACAGAACAGGTCGCTCTGCCGGCGATGCGGGAGATATTCCGTGACAGAGGAATCGAAAGCGAGCCGCTCCTAGCGCACAGCTACGAGAGGGTTATGCCTGGCCGCAACTACGTGGCCTCCATCCGGGACTTCTGGCGTGTCTGCTCGGGCGTCAACGAAGAGGCAAAGGCCCGGGTCGTCGACTTCCTCAACGAGGTGCTCAACACCAAGGAGTTCCCCCTCACCGTCCTCGACAGGCCCATCGAGTCGGAGACGGCAAAGGTGGTGGAGAACAGCTACCGGGCGACCATCCTCGCCTTCCTCGACGAATGGAGCCTCTTTGCGGAGAGGAATGGCGTCGATATCACGAAGGTGATCAACGCGATCAAGGCCAGGCCGACCCACAGCAACATCATGTTCCCCGGCCCCGGCATCGGCGGCTACTGCCTGCCGAAGGACGGCGGCTTAGGCATTTGGGGCAGCAGACACATACTCGGCTCCGAGGATGACATCTTCAAGATCACCCCGCTGGCCATCGACATCAACGACACTCGC
>CAYHCN010000111.1:0-5992 GCA_964354945.1 uncultured Eubacteriales bacterium | reverse complement strand
CGTTGCCTCGGGCAAGTGCGAGGACTGCCACAAGACCGCCAAGATCAACCTGCGCCCCGGCTTCCACGTCTACAACTGGAAGTTCAAGCCGCATGTCAAGCCCGCCGAAGAGGCGCTCAACACGCGATGCATGATGTGTCACGACCGCCCGTTCTGCGACGACTGTCACGACGCCGAGGGCATCAAGTGGTCGCCGGCTGACAACAACTGGGACTACAGCTCGGGCGACGGTTGTCTTGCGTGCCACGGGCAGACGACCCTGACCAAACAGGGCGCCAACGGACCCGAGTCGTTCATGGTGTCGGGCGTCGACGGCTCGGCCCACAACAAGTTGACGTGCCAGCAGTGCCACGTCGACTTCAACTACGAGGACACCAAGCCGACCTCCCCCAACTGGAAGCTCAACGTCGGCGTCGCGTGTGGCGAGTGCCACGACCACGACAAGGCCCAGGAGGTCTACTCGAAGTCGATCCACTATCAGAAGCTCCAGGAGACTCTGAACAGCTCCGCCACGGTCACCGTTCCGACCACGCTCGCCAGCTCCGACAAGGCCAAGGATCCCGCGACGTGCGCTTCGTGCCACGGTGGTCACTTCATCCAGCGCCTGAACACGCCGCTGTCGAAGGCCATGCTCCACGCCTCGGCGCGCCGCGTGTGCGCCAGCGCGGGGTGTCACGCCAAGGAGTACACGACCTACAACGACTACTACCATGGGGCGGCCTACAAGAACGGCGCTCCTGACGCCCCAGCGTGCTGGGACTGCCACGGCTACCACGACATCCTGCCCTCCGCCGACAAGGCGTCGAAGACTTCGGCAGAGAACTTGCCTAAGACGTGTGGCAGCTGCCACAAGGGCTCGGAGGCATCCTTCGCCGAGCAGGGCGGCCAGCTGATCCACCAGAAGAACGACGTACAGAGCTCGAACCCCGTCCGTGCATGGTTCTCCCGGGTGCTCGGGCAGCTGTAGAAAGGGCATAGGCGTGTCCTCTTGAGGATCCACGTCAACACCAGAAGCCTAGTCAGGGGGGCGGTGGCGATCGTTATCGCCGCCGCCTTCCTTCTCGCGCTCTCGACGACTGGCTTCGCCGAGGAGCCGAGCCCGTCGATCGAAACCACGACGGCCATCGACACCTCGTCGAACGTCACCTCCAGCCAGTGCGCGGCGTGCCACCTCGATCTGGGGTCGGTAAGCGTCCCTGGCCTCCTGTTCAACCACGGCAACCACATGCTCTACTCCTGCGACACGTGTCACGACCGGTTCCCGCACCGCCCCAACGGCGCGGCCGACAAGGTGCCGATGGAGACGTGTTTCGCGTGTCACGGCGTGCAGCACGGTCCGCAGGGCGAACTGGCCACCGGCAAGTGCGAGGACTGCCACACGAAGTCATTCACCCTCAAACCGGTCACGCATACGAAGGATTGGGCCAAGCAGCCCCACGCCGACGCGTCGAAGACCGACGTGAACCGGTGCATGATGTGTCACGTGGGGTCGAAGGATTGCGATCCTTGCCACAAGGAGCAGAACGTCAAGGTCGGCAAGATGCCCGACTCGTACCACCCCGTGATCTACCCGCGGGACAAGGGCACGTCGGTGAAGATCTATCCGACCTCTCCGACGTCGATGTCCCAGTGCGTGTACTGCCATCCCGATATCGACGCCATCCAGCCCGGGCGGATCATCTTCGCCCACTCGGAGCACCTGCGACGCAACTACGCGTGCACCACGTGCCACCCGACATTCGGCCACACTCCCACGGGCGCGGCGAAGCCCGACATGCTGTCGTGCTACCGCTGCCACGGCCTCGAGCACTCTCAGCAGGGCCTCGTGGCCTCGGGTGACAAGTGCGGCAAGTGCCACCCCAAGCAGTTCGACCTGGTGCCGTCCAACCACACGCAGGCGTTCATCGAGGGCGAGCACAAGAAGAAGGCCACCGCCGACCCGGCGTACTGCGCGATGTGCCACCAGTCGGACTTCTGTGTGGCGTGCCACCGGGGCGACAAGACGAGTCCGAACGCACCCGGCGAGCCGGTCATCCCTGCAGACCACAAGAACGCGAAATGGCGTAGTGCTCACGGGAAGCTGTACCTCGCCGGTGAAGGCATGTGCGGCTCGTGTCACGACGACCCCTCGTGCAAGCGATGCCACCAGACGGTCATGCCTCACCCCGCCGGCTGGGTCGCCAACCACAAGCCGCCTCCCGGCGTGCCCAAGAGCGACTGTTGGGTGTGCCATTCTCAGGATCGCAACAAGTGCCAGTCGTGCCACCACAAGCAGACGGGCCAAGGCTTCCTCGTGGCCTCGGCGTGCGTGAAGTGCCATCCCGAGATGAAGAAGAAGCCCGGCACGTCGATCAAGAACAAGGGGTTCGCAGAGCACGCGGTGCACTTCGACGTCGCCAAGACGAAGGGCAAGCCGTACCGGTGCTACGAGTGCCATGTCGACTACGGCACGACGAGCAACGCGCAGGCCCTCGAAGCACAACAGGGTCATGACCTCCGGCTGTGCTATGGCTGTCACGGCGCATCGGATCCGCTGGGGCGCACCATCGCCCCGTATCCCGGCGCCGCTTTGTGCAGGCGCTGCCACCAAGACATCAACGTATGATGTTTGGGCACTCTGTGGATTTGCCGCCCTCCGGGCGCTTTTGTCACGCGATTTGCAATAGCCTCCTCGGAGTGCGAAGGACTGCGCACCCCGGGCTGCCGGCACGGCCCGACAAGAGATAGGTCAGGGGTACCAGGGTATGAGTGATTCCTCGTTGGGCGTCGATGCTCCCTCTCCACGTCGCAATCGTCTCGATTCTTCTCTGAACATCATCCTTCTCGTGGTCCTCGTGGCCGTGATCGGCATAGCCGCGATCTTCGGCTACACGATCTGGCAGGACCGGCAGGAGCGCGCTCAGGCGACGCCGGCCCTGAGGACCATCAACGAGCTCGAGGGTCAGTCGCGTAAGGCCCCCAGCAACGTCCCCCTCCATGTCCGTCTCGGCGAGGCGTACGCCGCTGCCGGTATGGGTGCCAAGGCCACCCAGCAGCTCAGGATCGCCACCAAGCTCGATCCAAAGCACACCGGTGCGTGGCTCGACCTTGGCATGATCGCGATGAACGAGAAGAAGTACCCGGAAGCCAAGGGCTACTTCACCAAGGTCGTCGACCTGACGGCCGGCGCCGATTTCCAGAACGTCAACAACCGCCGAGAGAGCGCGCTCTACGGGCTCGGCATGATCGCCCTTGAGACCAAGCAGTACGAAGAGGCAGTCGGGCGGTTCAAAGAAGCGCTGCGGATCCGTGACGACGCCTCGGACACCTACTACCACCTTGCTCTGGCCTATCGGGGGATGGACGAGGATGACGCGGCTATCGACCAGCTGCAGCTCGCGCTGGCCTTCGACCCGTCGTTCGGTGCAGGCAACTACCTCCTCGGCCAGATCTATCTGGACCGCAAGGACTTGGTGAACGCCTCCTATCACATGCACACAGCCTCGGTCTCCGCTCCGGAGAGCGAGCAGGTGAAGACAGCGTTGGAAACGATCGGTCCCGCCAGCTCGTGGTACGACAAGGCGCAGTCCCAGATGAAGACCGGCGATCTCGACCAGGCCGTGGAGTCGGTGCTTGTCGCTCGGAACCTGGATCCCGAGAACGCGGGCTACGCGAAGACCCACGCCAAGATCCTGGTGCTTCGCAAGGACACGACCGACGCGCTCGACGTGTACCTCCAGGCAGCGAGGATGGATCCCAAGGACGCGAAGGTGCAGTCGGAGATCAAGCGGCTCACGCCGCTCGTTCCCAAGGCAGCTGCCCTCGAGGTCTACCTGAAGGCCGCAGGCCAGGACACCCAGAACAAGGAGCTCCGCGCTCAGGTGGACCGGCTGACCAAGGCGCTGCCGAAGGCGACCGCGATCAAGGTCTACAAGAAGGTCGGCAAGACCGATTCGCAGAACCCCGCGGTCCTCGCGGGCCTCGCCAAGCTCCAAGGCAAGAACTAGCGACGTCTGAAGACCGACCCGCGCGGCCTGCCGCCGCGCGCCTTATGTACGCGCCGGGAAAGGGCCTCACGTGACCAAGCGACAGAAGCGCAAGATCGTCATTATTGCGGTCCTTGTGATCTTGGTGCTCCTGCTCTCGCTGTACTACCTGTACTACCGCAACACGCATCGCCTGGACCTCACGCTCGAGCAGACCACGGCGGACAACGTCCCGGCACCGCAGTTCTTGTACTCGTTCGCCGGTCCCAATGCGGATCGCCTCACCCGACCACTCGGCGTGCTGGTCGACGGTCAACGGGTGTACGTCACCGATGCGATCAATCACAAGGTCTATGTCTTCAACCCGGACGGGCGCCTGATCTCGAGTTTCGGCGACAAGCAACTCACGACTCCGCTGTACGTCGCCAAGAACCCCGTCAACGGCAACATCTATGTCTCCGACCGCCGCAAACGCGCCGTGCTCATCTTCGGCGCGAACGGCAAGTACGTCGGCGAGTTCAACCCGAAGCTTCCCAAGAATCAGCTCCCGAAGTTCAAGACGGGCGGGGTCCAGTGGGCGCCGGTCGCCTTGGCGTTCGCCCCCGATGGCACCTTCTACGTGACCGAGATCCTCAACGGACACCGGATGCTGATCTTCGGTCCTGACGGCAAGTTCAAGAAGAGCGTCGGCGACGCCGGTACCGTGATCAAAGCGGACCAGGGACCCGAGCTCTTCCAGTTCCCGAACGGGGTCAAGGTCCACAAGGGCCTCGTCTACGTCGCGGACAGCAACAACCGCCGCATCCAGATCTTCAACAAGGCGGGGGAGTACCAGCGCTTGCTGGTGACCTCGGGCCTGCCTCGCGGGTTCGACTTCCTACGGCCGTTCCGCGGTCAGGACAAGAACGCATCCGACAAGCTCGTCGTCATGGACACGCTGGCCCACGACGCCACCATCTGGAGCGCCAAGGGCGACAAGATCGTCAACTTCGGCGAGCAGGGCGTGCTCGACGGCCAGTTCGAGTATCCCAACGACGCGTCGGTGGCGCTGAACAACAAGATCTTCATCACCGACACCTCGAACGCCCGGGTGCAGGTGTGGGGCTGGCCGACGGCCGCGTCGCCGATCCCGCTTCCCAAGCCCTCGCCGTGGTGGGCACTGTGCCTGGCGCCACTGCTCCTCCTGCCGCTCCTGCTGCTCTTCCGCAAGAAGCTCTTCTTCGCGACGCCTGAGTTTGTCGAGAACATGCTTGCACGCGGCCAGGTGTACCAGATGCCCCACCGTCGGCGCCGGTGGATCGTGCTTCAGCCCACCTACGACAAGTTCCAGGGCATGTGCCAGGACGGTGTCGAGCTCTCCGAGCTTCTCGAGGTGACCGAGTACTCCGCCTCCGACGCCGCAGCCCTCAAGGACAAGTACGAGCTCACCGACGAGATGGCTGCGACGATGGCCGCCGCCTCGCGAGCGCGTGTGGTGTGCACGGACGATACCGAGGTCCGACGCATGTCGAAGCTCATGGAGCTCGACGTCGTGAACTCCGACGAGTTCCTCGAGCGTTTCGCCGACGCGAAGGCCGAGCGTGGCACGTGTCCTGAGGGCTCGAACGAGATCATGCCGAGCCCCGAGCCGCCCGCTCCTGCAGCTGCGCCTGCGGCTGGGCCGAGCGCCGGACCCGTGTACGCGATTCCGCCCGAGCCGGAGGCCGGGGCCGCGGCCGCGGCTGAGGGTGCCGCAGCGGCTGAACCTGAGGTCGCTCCGACCGCCGAACCGCCGGTTGCCGCGGCGCCCGAGGCGCCGATCGCGGGTGCGCCGGAGGCACCCACAGAGGGTCGCGCGGACGACATCTCGCCGGACGCCTAGCTGAACGAGCCGAACGCCTGAATGAACGAGTCTGAACGGCTTGCTGATACGGTGTCGGACATATGGAGATTTCGTAGAAAGACGCAGGTCAGAGCCGTTGACCGCCCCTGAGGCAGAGAGTATAGTGCTGGAAGCGTTGTAACATCTGTTACAAGCAGATCGGAGA
>CAYHCN010000110.1:0-5999 GCA_964354945.1 uncultured Eubacteriales bacterium | reverse complement strand
TCGTCTTCTCTTGGTGGCATCCGGTCGTCCCCGATCCGCACGATGCCGCGGGGTCGATGGCGGCCGGGCGGGTGTCGAGCACGTTGTGGCACGCGGTCGGGTCACCTAGGTCGACGTTGCCGCAGCTCTGATACTTCGGCGCGCCGCCGGACTGGCTGGCCGCGTGGAGACTGGCGAGATCCGTGAAGGCGTGGCAGTTGACCCCGGTGCCCGCGCAGCTCCCGGCCTCGACGGTGTGGGTTGTGGCGTATGAGTCGTGGGCGGTCGCTGCGCCGGTGTCGTGGCACTCGACGCAGGCTCTCGTCGTCCAGCCGGAAGAGACCGCCGTCGAGGACCCGAGCGTGACATCGGTGTGGCACTCGACACAGGTCACCGACCCGCCGCTGGTCGACGTCGTGGAGTGCGCGGTCTTGAGGGTGACACTGTGGCAGGTCGAGCACTCCTTGCCACCGGCGGGCACGAGACCGTCGGGGCCCGCACCCTGGTAGGAGGCATCGAACGGCATGGCGGTGTGCGTGGTCTCAGCGTAGTGGTTCGGATCGGTTGGCGTGTAGACGTGGGTCCCCACGTAGGTACCGTTGTGGCAACCCAGGCAGTCGGCGGTCTTGCTCCAGTTCGAGAGGGTGGAGTGGCACGTCGCGCACTTGGTCAGATCGTCGTAGGCGCCGTGGATGTCCGTGATGTCTGAGCCGTGGCACGCGACGCATTCGTCACTCGCCGGCGTCACGGCATGGAGCGTGGCGTATTGCGAGTGAGTCGTTCCACTGTGACATACGCCAGTGCACTGAGCGGTGGCCGTTGCCCAGTCGATTCGACCCGGGTCGTCGTTCTCGTGGCACAGCTCGCAGGACGACGGGTACTGCGGATACTCGCTACCGGGACCCGCGTAGAGCGCGTGGACCTCTGGCAGGTTCCTGGACGAATCGTGACAGCCGACGCCAAAGCATCCGACAGACGTAGGCGAGAGGTGGCCGGCAACCGAACCGGTGCCGGGATTGTGAACGTTGATGCCCCCGGCCTTGGCGTAGTTCTTCCCGTGACATGCCGAGCAAGACTGAGTGTCCGCCTCAGCGTGACCGTGGGTGACCGGGAGCTTGAGCACACCGCCGGTGCGCGGGAGTCCGACAACCGTGTCGGATGCGGTCACCGCGGCATACGTCGCTGTGACACTGCTCCACCCCTTGACCGTGTCGCACGTCGCATGACAGGTGAAGCAGAACGCACGCACCTCGTCGTTGGTACTCGTGCTCAGGTTCTCACCTAGCGTGTCCGAGATCAGCGACGCGTTCCCGCGCGTCGAGCCGTGCGGATTGTGGCACTCGTAGCACGGAAGCGGTGCGCCCACAGGGAGAACACCGCCGCTTGTTTCGATACGGTGGCCGGCGTTCGGTGTCGACGCAGTGACGAACTGCTTGATGTCCACCGGCGCAGTCGCGAACCCACTCGGCGTCACGCCGCCGTGACAGTCGAGACACGCGGCGGCATACAGACCCTGAGCCTGATCGGAGGCCAGCGTCGACTCTGTCGTGGGCCTGAACGTTCCGATCAAGGCGTCGTACTTGTTCGCCCCCTTGTGCGCGGCGTGACAGTACAGGCAGTCGCCCTGCTGCCGCCGGATGGGATCCCCGCCCTCTGGCGTCTGTGTCGTCTCGGGAATCAGCCTGTGGGCATTCGATGTCGACTCGTAGGCGTTCTCGCGCGGCCACGTCCCGACGACGGGGTATCCGGATGCATCACGCGCAGGCGTGGCGACCGAGGGGTACGAACCGTCGTACCACTGGTTAGCCTCGTTGTGACACGCCATACACCACTCGGGTCCAGTCGATGCGACCGTCGTGCCGTTGACCGAGCGCCCGGGAAGCATCCGCGCAGTCGTCGCGATTCTATGGAGACTGTGGCAGCTCGCGCAGTCGACGGTCAGCTCGCCCGCAGTGGGTGTCTGCTCGAGGGTGTGCCCACTCGCAAGGCCAAAGGAGTCTCGCGTGCCGGACTTGATGTCTGCATCCGCGCCGCGTCCATCGTGGCACTGGTAGCAGGTCTCGAGCTGAGCCGCCGTGGAAGTGGTAGCTGCCGAGCGCATGAGGTTCGCAGCGGGAGCATCGTGGAGCTGGTGGCACTTGCGACACGTGTTGGTGTCGCTCGTGGGCCCGTCGTGCGGTGAGAACTTCCACGTGGCCGTGACCGGTCCGGCCTGCGCCGGCGTTGACTGCTTTCCGCCGTTGCCAACAGCCGTGACCCGGAAGTAGTACGGCGTGCCGGCGAAGCCGTCGGCGTAGTCGAATGCAGTCGACGCCGTAGAACCCGCCTTCGCATACGGCCCGTCTGCCGCCGTGGCGACATAGACCGTGTAAGCAGAGGCGCCGGTTGAGGGCGACCAGGTCAGCCTCGCAACGATCGGAGCCTGAGCCCCGGCGACTGCGTTGAAGGAGGCCGGCTGCTCCGGCGCGACGCCGTCCGCGGCGAACGAGAAAGCGGCGAGCAGGCCGAGAACCACACCCGCCGCCCCAAGCGCAGCGGACAGGATCCCGATTCGCGACCCTGCCTTCTGTCGGAAGAGACTCGTCAAGCGACCGTCATCCTGCTTCCGGCGACAGCTGCAGCAAGACAGGTTTCGTGGGTGATGCCACCACAGCAGGCCGCGCCTTCATCCGAGTGCCGATTTGTGAGGATAAATGAGCAAACGCGAAGCCAATCTTGACGGTGGGCGAACATGAGTCGGTGCAGGTTGAGAACCTTGCCTTCGCTGGTCGACGTACCGCCGCCGGTCACAAGCACGACATTAAGCTTCGCTCATATTCTAGCACCGGCACGAGTCCCGCGCCACGAAAAGAATATAGCATGCGTGCGCGCGAACCGAGCACTCCACGGAATCCCCACGTGGTTGCTCCCGGGCGACCCCTGATGTCGCTGCACTCTTGCTTCCGCCGAGCGCTCAGCACGGTCCTAGCCAGCCACGCGAGGTCCGCCAGCCAGAAGTGCCTGGCCCGCTGGCTCCTCGTGAACCCACAGGGGCGCCGGATCTGCTCGCCGAGAGCATCTGCCTCGACCTAAGGTCGATTCTATCCGCGGTGCAGCCTCGAGTCTCCGAGCGGCTGGCGGGTGGGTCACGTGAGGCGACCCGTTGTCAGCCCGAGCCAAGCCCCGAGAAGACCGAGCGCAAGCGACCCGAACGCGTACGCCAGACCGGTCGTCGTGTGACCGCGAAGCATCAGTTCCACCGACTCGATCGAGTACGTCGAGAAGGTCGTATACCCGCCGAGAATGCCGACCGCAATGAACGGCCGCCACCATCCCGGCCATCCGTGCCGCGCGGCGACCGCGATGAGAAGACCCAGGATGAACGCCCCACTGACGTTCACGAGCAGCGTGTGCCACGGGACCGAGGAGTCGGCTTGCGGGCCCATCGCCTTGCCGACCAGATAGCGAAGCATCGAGCCGATAGCGCCGCCGGCGGCCACCATCGCCAGATCTCGGAACTGCAGGCCCATCGGCACCCCCCTTCCCTAAGCCCGGGGAAAGAACGGGTTGACCCGGCGTTCCCTGCCGATGGTTGTGTCCGGGCCGTGCCCCGGATGAACGACGGTCTCATCGCCCAGGGGGGCGAGCTTCGTGGCGATGGACTCGCGCAAGGCGTGGCTGTCGCCTCCGGGGAAGTCCGTCCTCCCCACGCTGCCTGCGAACAGCGTGTCCCCGCTGAACAGGTGACCTTCGCCGAGCAGGCAGATCGACCCCTCGGTATGGCCCGGGGTGTGGAGCACGGCCAGCGAGAGAGCTCCGGCGTCCACGAGATCGCCGTCGTTGAGCACCCGGTCGGCAGCGGGGGCATGGTGGTGCGGGAAGCCGAACAGCGTGCCCCCGGTCGTGTCCGCGCTGGTCAGGCGGTACGCATCGAGGCAATGCACGAGCAGTGGGGCCTCCGTCTGCCCGATCAGGGCACGTGCCGCGCCGAGGTGGTCGAAGTGGCCGTGGGTCAGAACGACGGCTGACACCTCGCGGCCACCGACCTCGTTGAGCAGCACGCTTGCATCGTCGGCGGGGTCGATCACGATCACCGGAGACGCCGAGTCCGCCGCAACGATCCAGCAGTTGGTCTCCAGGGCGCCAAGCTGCAAACGCTCGATACGCACTTTACCCTTCCCCTTTGCGGCGTTGCCCGCCGTCACCGGGAAGCATGCGGCGAGCTTCGAAGACGCCACTCACCCGCCGAACATCCTTGAACACTTCCTGCAGCCGGTTCATGTCGGAGAGCTCGAAAAGGAACCGCATGTCAACGAGACCGTCGCGGTGGGTCGTGGTCGACGAAGCCAGGATGTTCACGCCGGCCTCGGCCAGCGCCGCGGTGACGTCCTGCAACAGGCGCAATCTGTCGAGCGCCTCGACGTATATCTCGACCTGGTAGGTCGTCTCGCTGCCGAGGTCCCAGTCCACCTCGAGCAGACGCTCGGGAGTCCGCAGCAGGTCCGCTGCGTTCGGGCAGTCTGCACGGTGCACCGACACTCCCCTGCCCCGCGTGACGAAGCCGATGATCCGGTCGCCCGGAACGGGATTGCAGCACTTGGCGAGGCGAACGAGGACGTCATCGATGCCCTTGACCTTGATACCAGCGCCCTGACGTCGCCTTTTGCTCCTCGGCGGGGTCATCGGCGTGGCGAGAGTGAACTCCTCATGAGTCTGAGGCTCTACTTTAGCTGGAGCCTCTTTCGACATCAGTTTGAGCAGCTTCGTCCCCACCTGTTTGGCCGAAACCTTCCCCGCCCCGATGCCGGCAAGCAGGTCCTCGGCGTGTTGATAGTTCATCTCCTCGGCGACCTTCTGCAGCGCCTTCTCGGCGGTCTTCGAGCCGATGCCGAGGCCGTGCTTGCGCATGACTTTGGCGAGCTCGTCGCGACCGTGGGCCAGGTCGTCGGTGCGGCTGGCCTTGCTGAAGTAGTTGCGGATCTTGCTTCGCGCCGAGGACGTGGCGACTATGTTCAGCCAGTCGCGTGACGGGCTGGAGCTCTTGTTGGTAAGGACGTCGACGCGGTCGCCCATGTGGAGCTCGTAGTTGAGCGGGACGATCGCTCCGTTCACCTTCGCGCCGACGCAGTGGTTGCCGACCTCGGTGTGGATGGCATAGGCGAAGTCGATCGGCGTCGCGCCGCGCTTGAGCGAGATCACATCGCCCTTCGGAGTGAAGACGAAGACCTCTTCCTCGAACAAGTCGATCTTGAGGGCCTCCATGAACTCGCGCGGGTCCTTGAGCTCGGTCTGCCATTCGAGCATCTGGCGCAGCCATGCGAGCCGCTCGTCGAAGCTCTCGTCGGACCGGCCCCCCTCTTTGTAGCGCCAGTGCGCGGCAATGCCGTACTCGGCGGTGCGGTGCATCTCCTCGGTGCGGATCTGGATCTCCAGCGGCCTGCCCGCGGGCCCGATGACGGTCGTGTGCAGAGACTGGTACATGTTGAACTTGGGCATCGCGACGTAGTCCTTGAACCGCCCCGGCACCGGCTTCCAGATCGAGTGAACGGTACCCAGCGCTCCGTATACATCCTTGACGGAGTCGACGAGCACGCGCAGGGCGATGAGGTCGTAGATCTCGTTGAAGTCCTTACCTTTGTAGGCCATCTTCTGGTAGATGCTGTAGAGGTGCTTGGGCCGGCCCGAGATCTCGGCGACGACCCCGATCGCGTCGAGCTCGGTGGTCAGCTGCTCGATGACGAGCGCGAGGTACTCCTCGCGAGCCTTCCGGCTCTCGGAGACCATCTGCGAGACCTGGCGGAACTTCACCGGCTCCAGATAGAAGAACGCGAGGTCCTCGAGCTCCCACTTGATCGACGAGATGCCGAGCCGGTGGGCCAGCGGCGCGTAGATCTCCATCGTCTCGCGGGCCTTGTCGATGCGCCGCTCTTCCGGGAGAGCAGCCAGCGTCCGCATGTTGTGAAGTCGGTCGGCGAGCTTGATCAGGATGACCCGGATGTCCTTGGCCATCGCGATGAGCATCTTACGCAGGTTGTTGCTCT
>CAYHCN010000109.1:0-6004 GCA_964354945.1 uncultured Eubacteriales bacterium | reverse complement strand
GCACTTCTCCTCGTGTACCGGCTCGGCGGCATCGCCGACGATCTCGATGACACCGTTGGGACACTCGTCGACGCAGATGCCGCAAGCCGAGCAGTCGTCGCTGTTGATGACCGGGCGTGACATGTTCTTCCTCCGCGATCCGTTCTTGGGCGAACCCCCATGGTTCGGGTGGGTACGTTACTTCGCGGCTCAAACCGTGTAAAGGGGGTTCTCGGAGGGAATACGCTAGAACGGACACGCACACAAAACTTGATAACAACACACTCAGATGTTAGGATACGGCGGGCCCTCGGGAACGGGGGCCTGAGCTGCGCGGTTTCCAACGAGAGCCCGTCATGCAGCAATCCAGAACTGCAGAAGACCCCACGACACGGACGCGCGGCGCACCGGGCGCTTGCGCGCAGAGACAGGGAAAGGGGAGACGAGCCAAGATGGCCAAAGTCCTCGGAATCGATCTCGGCACCACGAACTCGGCAATGGCCGTGCTCGAGGGTGGCGAGCCCACCATCATCATCAACGCGGAGGGTGACCGGACGACTCCGTCCGTCGTCGCGTTCCGCAAGGACGGCGAGCGCATCGTCGGCAAGCCGGCGAAGAACCAGGCCGTGACCAACCCCGAGAACACGATCAAGTCGATCAAGCGGTTCATCGGCCGTCGTTGGGAGGAGACCGAGAGCGAGCGCAAGACGGTCGCCTTCCAGGTTGCCAAGGGCAAGGACGGCCGCGTCGTCGTCGACGTCGAGGGCAAGGAGTACACGCCCGAGGAGATCTCGGCGATGACGCTCCAGAAGCTCAAGGCCGACGCCGAGAAGTACCTGGGCGAGACGGTCACCGAGGCCGTCATCACCGTGCCGGCGTACTTCAACGACATGCAGCGCCAGGCGACCAAGGACGCCGGCCGCATCGCGGGGCTCAACGTCCAGCGCATCATCAACGAGCCGACCGCCGCCGCGCTGGCCTACGGCCTCGACAAGGGCGGCAAGGAGGAGAAGATCCTCGTCTTCGACCTCGGAGGCGGCACGTTCGACGTGTCAGTCCTCGAGATCGGCGACGGCGTGTTCGAGGTTCGCTCCACCAACGGCGACAACCACCTCGGCGGCGACGACTGGGACCAGCGCGTCATCGACTGGATGGCCGACAAGTTCAACTCCGACTTCGGCATCGACCTGCGCGTCGACAAGATGGCCCTCCAGCGCCTCAAGGAGGCCGCCGAGAAGGCCAAGATGGAGCTGTCCTCCACCCAGCAGTCGCACATCAACCTCCCGTTCATCACCGCCGATGCGACAGGTCCGAAGCACCTCGACTACACGCTCTCCCGTGCCGAGTTCGAGAAGATCACGAGCGACCTGCTCGATCGCGTCAAAGGCCCGGTGGAGCAGGCGATGAAGGACGCCAGCGTGTCGATGGGCGAGATCGACGAGGTCATCCTCGTCGGCGGCTCGACCCGTATGCCCGCTGTCCAGGAGACGGTCAAGAAGATGACCGGCAAGGACCCGCACATGGGCGTGAACCCCGACGAGGTCGTCGCCATCGGCGCGGCCATTCAGGGCGGCGTACTCGCGGGCGAGGTCAAGGACATCCTGCTCCTCGATGTGACTCCGCTTTCGCTGGGTGTCGAGACTCTCGGCGGCGTGATGACCAAGCTCATCGACCGCAACACGACGATCCCGACCCGCAAGAGCGAGGTGTTCACCACCGCGGCCGACGGTCAGAACTCGGTCGAGATCCACGTGCTGCAGGGCGAGCGCGACATGGCCGGCGACAACAAGACGCTCGGCCGCTTCCACCTCATGAACATCCCGCCTGCACCGCGGGGCATTCCCCAGATCGAAGTGGCGTTCGACATCGACGCCAACGGCATCGTGAACGTCTCGGCGAAGGACCTCGGCACGGGACAGGAGCAGCGCATCACCATCACCGGTACCACGGCGCTGTCCGACCAGGAGGTCGACCGCATGGTGAAGGACGCCGACGTCCACGCCGAGGAGGACCGGAAGCGCAAGGAGGAGGTCGAGGTTCGCAACACCGCCGACTCGCTGGTCTACCAGACCGAGAAGACCCTGAAGGACCTGGGCGACAAGGTTCCTGCCGAGACGAAGTCCGACGTGGAGGCCGCCGCCGCCGAGGTGAGGACGGCCCTCGAGGGCACCGACATCGAGGCCATCAAGACCGCGACCGAGAAGCTCCAGCAGTCGAGCTACAAGCTCGCCGAGATCGTCTACCAGCAGGGCGCCGCAAGCGCGTCCGCGGGTGAGGCGAGCGGAGCCGAGGCCGCGGCTGGTGGCGAGGGCGGCGAGGACGTTGTCGACGCCGACTACGAGGTCGTGGACGGGGACGAGTCGTGATGTTCCCGACTGACGAGAACCCGGAGCGGGCGGCCGACACGGCCGCCCTCACTCCGGACCCCGAACACGAGGCGACCGGCGCGCTCGATCCCGAGCTCGAGGACGATCTCGGACCGGAGCTCGAGCTTCGTGGCGACGTGATGGAAGCAGAGCTGGAGACGGTGCGAGCCGAGGCCGCTGAGATGAAGGCGACCGCGCAGAGGCTCCAGGCGGAGTTCGAGAACTTCCGGAAGCGGATGGCTCGCGAGCGCGAGGACGAGCGCAACCGCGCGTCGGAGCGCGTTGTCGAAGAGCTGCTGCCGGCCATCGACAACCTCGAGCGCGCCATCGACCACACCACCGCAGGTGGCGATCTCAAGCACCTGCTCGACGGAGTCGAGGCGGTGCGCACGCAGATCCTCGGCGTGCTGGCCAAGGAAGGTGCGACGCCGATCGACCCGTTCGGTCAGCCCTTCGACCCCATAAAGCATCACGCCGTGGCCCAGAAGGAGGACCCCGATGTGCCCGACGGCACGGTCGTCGAGGTGTACCAGAAGGGCTACGAGATGCACGGGCGGGTGGTCCGCTCGGCGATGGTCGTGGTCTCGACCGGAGGGTCGTCGGCGAAGGAGTAGCCCGATATGGCGCCGACGCAGAACTACTACGACATCCTGGGCGTCAAGAAGAACGCCTCCGAGGACGAGATCAAGAAGGCCTTCCGACGCCTCGCGCGCAAGCATCACCCCGATGCGGGCGGCAGCGAGGAGAAGTTCAAGGAGATCAACGAGGCCTACGAGGTCCTCTCCGATGCCGAGAAGCGCCAACAGTACGACCAGTACGGCCAGTACTTCGGCGGCCAGGTGCCTCCGGGGTACCAGCCGGGGGCTGGCGGGGCGCCGGGCGGCTTCGGCGGGCCGGGGGGGCCCGGCGGATTCAGCTACGAGAGCGTGAACCTCGGGGATCTTGGCGATCTGGGCGACATCTTCGGATCGGTGTTCGGCGGAGGCGGCGGTGGCGGGTTTGGCGGCGGACGGCGTCCGCAGCAGCGCGCGCACCGGGGTGCCGACGTGCAGACCGACCTCAACCTGAGCTTCGAGCAGGCGCTCGAGGGCACCTCGGCCAAGGTCGAGCTCCAGCGTGCCGAGGCGTGCTCTGCGTGCAAGGGCACCGGCGCGAGGCCGGGGACGTCCAAGACGAGCTGCTCCGCGTGCGGGGGCGCCGGTCACGTGAGCCAGGGCCAGGGGCTGTTCGGCTTCTCGCGGGAGTGCCCGCGATGCGACGGCACCGGGCAGATCGTCGAGAATCCCTGCACGGTGTGCCGTGGCACGGGCGAGGTCGCTCGGTTGAAGCCGGTGACCGTGAACGTCCCGGCGGGCGCGACCGACGGCGGCAAGCTGCGGTTCAAGGGCAAGGGCGAGTCGGGCTCCAACGGAGGACCGCCCGGTGACCTCTACGTGGTCACCCACATCCGGCCCCACCGCATCTTCAAGCGGGAGGGCGCGGACGTGATCGTCGAGCTGCCGGTCTCGGTTGCCGAGGCGGCGCTCGGCGCGCAGCTCACGGTTCCGGCGCCCGGCGGAACCAAGGTGAAGCTCAAGGTGCCGCCGGGGACGCAGGACGGCAAGGTACTGCGACTCCGCGGCAAGGGTGCCCCGAAGCTCTCGGGGAAGGGGCACGGAGACCTGAAGGTGCGGGTCAAGGTGGTCGTCCCGAAGGAGCTCTCGGACGACCAGCGCAGGCTGTTCGAGGAGCTTCAGGCGTCGCAGGGCGAGGACCTGCGGGCGCACCTGGTGTAGCGGGACCGCGGCTCGCGGAGCGCGTGCATCGCGGAGCGCGGACAGGGTACAAGGAGGGTGCACATGAGCCAAAGACGAGGCCCTGACGAGCGGCCGCTGTACATGATCAGCGTCGCGGCCGAGCTCGCGGGCGTGCATCCGCAGACGCTGCGCATCTACGAGCGCAAGCATCTGATCACGCCGAAGCGTTCGACGGGCAACACGAGACTGTACTCGGAAGCCGACATCCAGCGCCTCCGCCTCATACAGCAGCTAACGCAGGAAGAGGGCGTGAACCTCGCCGGCGTCGTGCGGATCCTCGAGATGCAATGCGCTCTCGAGCAGATGCAGATGGAGCTGCAACGGATGCGCGAGCAAGCCATGCGCGCGCAACGGGCGGTCGCTGCCGCCCAGCGCACCAGCAGCGTGCAACTCGTCCACATCCAGCGCGGGCACATGGTCCGCAGACATGGTTAGGGTGACTCGATGACCTCTGACGAGACGCGTGTGGTGCGGCCCGGGGAGCCCGGTGACCGCCGCGGACCATTCACCAGATGGCTCGAGGGGGTCCGCAGCGGCGAGCTCGCGGGCGGCCCGCTTTGACACGTGACCGCCTGGGTGTGGTCACGCCTGACCAGAGGGACGGCGGCGCCGGCTTGAAGCGTCAAACGGTGACGCCGGCCGGGCGTTCGGGATCCAACTGAGAGACGCACGCACAGGCAGGATGCGCGTGCGTGAAGGGACGAAGGAATGAGACTCGACAAGCTGACCATCAAGGCCCAGGAGGCGCTCGCCGCCTCCCAGGGCATCGCCGAGGAGAACGGCTCGCAGATCGTCGAGCCGCTCCACCTCCTCAAGGCGCTGCTCGATCAGGCGGAGGGGATCGTGCGCCCCATCCTCGGCAAGGTCGGCGCGGACGTCGCGGGACTCGGCTCGCAAGTCGACGAGTCGGTGAAGCGGCTGCCGCGAGTGAGCGGAGCCGGCATCGCCCAGACCGGAGCGGGTCCGGCGCTCAATACGGTGCTCAACGACTCCTTCAAGGTCGCCGAGAAGATGAAGGACGCCTACGTCTCCACCGAGCACTTCCTCGTCGCACTTGCCGACGACAAGGGCGAAGCGGGGCGGCTGCTCGAGCGTTCCGGCGTCACGCGCAAGCGCGTCGACGAGGCGCTCGAGTCGCTTCGGGGCGGCCAGAAGATCACCGACCAGAACCCCGAGGCGCAGTTCCAGTCGCTCGAGCGGTTCGGCCGCAACCTCACGGAGGCCGCGCGCGAAGGACGGCTCGACCCCGTCATCGGCCGAGTCGACGAGATCCGTCGCGTCGTGCAGGTGCTGTCTCGGCGGACGAAGAACAACCCCGTCCTCATCGGCGAGCCAGGCACCGGCAAGACGGCGATCGTCGAGGGCCTTGCTCAGCGCATCATCTCGGGCGACGTGCCCAACGCGCTCAAGGACAAGGATGTCGTCGCGCTCGACCTGGGCGCGATGGTGGCCGGCGCGAAGTATCGCGGCGAGTTCGAGGACCGCCTGAAGGCCGTGCTCAGGGAGATCGAGGATGCCGAGGGCCAGATCATCCTGTTCATCGACGAGCTGCACACTATCGTCGGCGCCGGTGCCGCCGAAGGCGCGATGGATGCGGGCAACATGCTCAAGCCCGCACTCGCCCGCGGGGAACTCCATGCGATCGGGGCGACCACGCTCGATGAGTATCGCGAGCACATCGAGAAGGACGCCGCGCTCGAGCGGCGTTTCCAGCCGGTCTACGTCGGCGAGCCGAGCGTCGAGGAGACGATCGCGATCCTGCGGGGCTTGAAGGACCGCTACGAGGTCCACCACGGCGTGCGGATCACCGACTCGGCGATCCGCACCCCGTGGTGGACCTCGTAGCGGACCTTCAAGCCCCGC
>CAYHCN010000108.1:0-6018 GCA_964354945.1 uncultured Eubacteriales bacterium | reverse complement strand
GGGGCCTAGACGAACCCTGCCATTCTAGCCACGCAGGTCAGGTGCGTCAACAAATACACGCACCCGGGCGTATCTACGCCACGTGCGCGTCCATCCGAGTCACCGGGACCCACACCTCGTCGGGGTACTCGACTCGCCAGAACGTGAGTCCATGCGGCGGTGCTGTTGGGCCCGCCGCGGCACGGTCCTTCGCGTCCAGCGCGTCACCGAGCCACCGCGGCTCCCGGCGTCCTGTCCCTACTTCGACAAGCGAGCCGACGATCACGCGGATCATTGAGTGCAGGAACGCACTGCCGACGACTTGGACCACCAGCGATTCCTCGCCAAGCTGTTCCTCGGCGTAGATCACGATCTCCTCGATCCGCCGTACTGTGTTCTTGTCCTCGGCGGACTCGGTCACGCAGAACGACCGAAAGTCGTGCTCGCCGTAGAGATGCTCGGCGGCGACCTGCATCGCGAGAACGTCGAGTTCGGCAGGCACGTGCCACGCGAATCGCGACAGGAACAGCGGGGGCACCGGCCCGGTAGCCAACCGAAAGCGGTACTCGCGGGAGATCGCATCGAACCTCGCCGAGAACCCCGCCCGGGCCGCTCGCGCCTCGCGCACGACAATGCCGGGGCCCGCGAGCGCGGTGAGCGAGCGTGCGAGCGATGGAAGCGCCTCGTCTCCGGTGGCGTCGAGGCTGACGACCTGCCCGAGGGCGTGTACGCCGCTGTCCGTGCGGCCCGCGCCCACGGTGGACACGTCGCGGCGCAGCACCGTGGTGAGCGCATCCTCGAGGCGTCCCTGGACGGTGGACAGGCCCGGTTGCCGAGCGAAGCCGGCGAACGGCTCGCCATCGTACGCAACGGTGAGTGCGATCGAGCCGAACGGCATGTGCCCCTCCCTCGCTTCGCCTGACGGACTACCATCCCGGACCACGTCGTTGATGGGTATGCCCCCTTCTGCGCGCGTCGTCACAGGTACACCGCGACGGCGACCACGGCTGCCGAGCTCCATACGAGTGTCAGCCAGTCGGAGGCGCCCAGCCGGCTCTCGTGCAGCCTCGTCCTGCCCGAGCCGCGGTAGCACCGCGCGTCCATCGCGAGGGCCAGGTCGTTCGCCCTGCGGAACAGCGCGACGAAGAGCGGCACGAGCACCGGAGCATAGGCACGGGCACGCTTCACGGGGTTGCCCTCTCCGAACTGCGCTCCCCGCGCTGCCTGGGCGACGACGATCGTCTCGGCCTCTTCGGCAGTGGTCGGAATGAACCGCAGCGCCACCGACAGCATCATTGCCACGTCCGTCGCGGGGAACCGGAACTTCTCGAGTGGCGCAAGCAGGCGCGCGATCGCGTCGGTGAGCGCGACCGGCGAGGTGGTGAGCGTGACGAGCGTGGTCCCCAGGACGAGGATGACGATACGCAGCGAGAAGAACAGGCCCCGTGCGAGGCCCGGACCTGAGGCAGCGAGGGGCCCGAGCGTGAACAGCGTGTCCGGTGCTGAAGCACGCACGACGCCGTTTATGAGCACCGTGAACGTCAGGATGAATGTGATCGGCAGTAGGCCGCGCGCCACCAGGCGCCATGGGACCCCCGAGACCGCGACGGCGACGATGACCGCGATCCCGCACACCACCAGTCCCGCCCAGGTGTTCACGAGGAACAGGCCAATGCTGAACACCACGGTGACGCCGATCTTGGCGCGGGGCTCGAGGCGGTGCATCGGGCTGTCGCCTGGTACGTACTGCCCGAAGGGCACGGGAACGGCCACTGCTAGCTCCTCCCCCGTGTGCGCGCCGCGGCGATTTGCTCCGCCGCCTCCCGAGGCGACGCGGAGATACGGTCGATCCGAAAGCCGGCCGTTCGGGCCAGCAGCTGCGCCTCGATGAGTGGCGGCAGGCCCACGCCCGCGTCGACGAGCGGTGCGGGGTCGGCCAGAAGCTCGCTCGCACTGCCCGCGAACGCAGCCGACCCGTGGGCGAGCACGACCACGCGATCGGCCTCACCGAGGAACTCCTCGGCGTCGTGCGTCACGACAACGATGCCGACCTCAGGCCTCACCCGCTCGAGGCCACCGAGCACGGCGGTCCGCCCGCGCACGTCGAGTCCGGCGGTCGGCTCATCGAGCAGCAGGTAGCGCGGGCGCATCGCCAGGACCCCGGCGATCGCGACCCGACGGGCCTCCCCGCCCGACAGCGCGAACGGCGAGCGCTCGCCGAAGGATTCGGGCGGCATCCCGACCGCCTCGAGGGCCGCGCGTGCTCGGTCCGCAGCCTGCTCGTCGGACGCCCCGAGGTTCTTCGGGCCGAAGGCGACGTCGGCAAGCACGCTCTCGGCGAACAGCTGGGCCTCGGGGTTCTGGAACACCAGACCGACCCGACCCCGCGCGGTTCGCGCGGTCAGCGGTTCGCCGTCGATCGACGCATCCCCCGACTCAAGCGAGAGAAGCCCTGCCGCGATGCGCAGCATCGTCGACTTGCCCGAGCCCGTCGCACCCACCAGGAGCACCAGCTCGCCGGGAGAGACCTCGAGCGTCACCCCGCGAAGTGCGGGCTGGGCGTACGGAGTCCCAGGGGCATACGTGTACGCGACGTTGTCGAGCCTCAGCGACACAGGGCCTCCGCCACGCGAGCCGGCGTGATCGCGTCGGCCGGCACGTCGATGCCGCGCGCCCGCAGCTCCCCGGCCAGGACCGCCACGGGGGGCATCGCAAGGCCCCATGCGGACAGCCGATCCGGGTCGCCGAGCAGCTCGGCGACACCCGCGTCGAATGCGACGCGGCCTTGGTCGAGCACGACCACGCGGTCGGCGCCGGCAACTGCGGCCAGATCGTGAGTGATGAGCACGATGCCCCGGCCCTCCGCCCGCAGTCGCGCGAGCACGGCATCGAACTCGCGGCGCCCGGCGGCATCGAGCATCGACGCCGGCTCGTCGAGGATCAGGTAGCGGGGATCGAGGGCGAGCACGCCGGCGATGGCAAGCCGCTGCTTCTGGCCACCCGACAGCACGTGGGGTTCGCGCCGCTCCAGCCCCTCGAGCCCGACAGCCGCGAGTGCGCGGTCGACCCTCGCGCGGATCTCGTCGCGAGGCATCCCGAGGTTCTCGGGACCGAACGCGACATCCTCCTCGACTGCTGTGGCGACGATCTGGTTGTCGGGGTTCTGGAGGACCAGACCGACTCGTGCTCGCACGTCGAAGGTCCTCGCCTCGTCCCGGGTGTCGATGCCGTCGACGCTGACCGAGCCGGAATCCGGTACGAGCAGCCCATTGGCGAGCAGCGCGAGCGTGGACTTGCCCGAGCCGTTCGCGCCGAGTACGACCACGAGCTGGCGCTCGTCGAGCTCGAGGGTGACGTCGCGCAGCGCGGGAATGGAGCCGAGGTGGCCCGGGTAGCTGTAGCTCGCCGACTCGAAGCGGATCACTGGAAGTCGTCCTACCTTATCGACGAAGAGGGCCCCGCGCTGCGGGGCCCTCTCATCCTACGGTAAAGGTGCGAGCCGTACTGGCTAGTCGACGAGCTCGAGGATGACCATCGGAGCAGCGTCGCCCTTTCGCGGACCCAGGTGCAGGATGCGGGTGTAGCCGCCCTCGCGCTCCTCGTACCGCGGAGCGATGTCGTCGAAAACCTTCTTCACCGTGGCCTGGTCGCCCAGCGCGGACAGGGCCAGGCGGCGAGAGTGCACGTCACCCCTCTTGCCCCAGGTGATGGTCTTCTCCACGAGCGGACGGACCTCCTTGGCACGAGCCTCGGTGGTCTTGATGCGCTCGTTCACCAGCACCGCAACGGCAAGGCTCTTGAGCATCGCCTTGGTGTGGCTGGCATCAGTGCCCAGCTTGCGGCCTTTCTTCATGTGTCGCATCTGTCGTCTCCTACGAGTTCTTCAGGCCGAGGCTCATCTGCTGAAGCTTGTCCTTGACCTCTTCGATCGACTTCGCGCCGAAGTTGCGGATGTTCAGCAGGTCGTTCTCGGAACACTCGGTCAGCTGACCGATGGTGTTCACGCCCTGGCGCTTCAGGCAGTTGTACGAGCGGACCGAGAGGTCCAGCTCCTCGATAGGCGTATCGAGCACGCTCTGGCTCTCGTCGACCGGAGCGGCGAAGATGCCCTCCTCGTCGAGCGGGGTGGCCGCCTGATCCACGAACAGCACCATGTGCTCGTTGAGGATCTTGCCGGCGCGCGCAACGGCGTCGTTCGGATCCGCGGCACCGTTGGTCTCGACCTCGACGGTGAGCTTGTCGTAGTCGGTCCGCTGACCGACACGGGTGTTCTCCACCATGTACGTGCAGCGCGACACCGGGCTGAACAGCGAGTCGACGGTGATGACGCCGATGGGATCCTCGGGGCGCTTGTTGCGATCCGCCGAGACGTAGCCCCGGCCGATGCCGATGCGGATGCTCATGTCGAGCTTCGCGCCCTTGTTCAGGTGGGCGATGACGTGCTCCGGGTTCACCAGCTCGAACTCGGTGGGGACCTTGAGGTCGGCGCCGGTCACCTCGGCAGGGCCGGAGACGGACAGCGTCGCAACCGCGTCCTCGGCGCCGAGGCCGGAATCGCGGAAGACGAGGCCCTTCACGTTGAGCACGACGTCGGTGACATCCTCGCGGACGCCCTCGATCGCGGTGAACTCGTGGTGCACGCCCTCGATACGGATCGAAGTGGCTGCAGCGCCCTCGAGCGACGACAGCAGCACGCGGCGCATGCAGTTGCCCAGTGTGTAGCCGAAGCCGCGCTCGAGCGGCTCGACGATGTAGCGAGCGGTTCGGTCGTCGATGCGGTCGACCGTTACCTCGGGACGCATGAACTCTGTCATGCAACAGCCTCCTTGGGGTAGGTGGGTCGTCCTACTTCGAGTAGAGCTCGACGATCAGCTGCTCGCGGACCGGCGCGTCGATCATCGCGCGCGTCGGCAGCGACAGGACTTTGCCCTGAAGCTTCTCAATGTCGACCTCAAGCCAGCCGGGGACCTCGGTCTTCTCCGAAGAGATGAGCGCGGTCTTGATGACCAGCAGGTCCTTCGACTTGTCTGCGATGGCGACGATCTCGCCAGGACGCACGCGGTACGAAGGGATGTTCACCTTGCGCCCGTTCACAGTGATGTGATTGTGGCGGACGATCTGGCGGGCCTCATCGCGCGACTTGGCGAAACCGAGTCGGTACACGACGTTGTCGAGGCGGCTCTCCAGCAGGCGCAACAGGTTCTCACCCGTGATGCCCTTCTGGCGGGTCGCAAGCTCGTAGTAGATGCGGAACTGCTTCTCGAGCAGCCCGTAGATACGCTTGGCCTTCTGCTTCTCGCGCAGCTGGACACGGTACTCCGAGTCCCGCGGACGCTTCTTGCCGGCTTGACCCGGCGGGAAGGGACGACGCTCCACCGCACACTTGTCGGTGTAGCAGCGGTCGCCCTTCAGGAATAGCTTCGTTGTCTCGCGGCGGCACAAGCGACAGTCCGCCCCGGTGTAGCGAGCCATATTTCGAGTTCCTCCCGGATTCCTAGACCCGACGGCGCTTGCGCGGCCGGCATCCGTTGTGCGGTACGGGCGTGCAGTCCTGGATGCTGGCGATCTCCAGCCCAGCGGCCTGCAGCGAACGGATCGCGGTCTCGCGACCCGAACCCGGACCCTTCACGAAAACGGATACCTTACGCAGGCCGTGCTCCTGGGCCATCTTCGCGGCGGCCTCTGCGGCCATCTGCGCGGCGAACGGCGTGGACTTGCGAGAGCCCTTGAAGCCGACGGTACCCGCCGACTGCCAGGAGATCACGTTGCCTGAGGGGTCGGTGATGCTCACGATAGTGTTGTTGAACGTAGAGCGGATATGCGCCTGGCCAACAGCGATGTTCTTGCGCTCGCTGCGCTTGACGCGTGTACGTGCGGTCTTCTTCTTGGCAGCCATCGCTTACTTGCCCTTCTTCTTGGCGCCGATCTGCCGACGGGGCCCTTTTCGGGTGCGCGCGTTGGTGTGCGTGCGCTGACCACGAACAGGAAGCCCGCGACGATGGCGAAGGCCGCGATAGCAGCCGATCTCCATGAGCCGCT
>CAYHCN010000107.1:0-6035 GCA_964354945.1 uncultured Eubacteriales bacterium | reverse complement strand
GATGCGCGCGAGTGCGACAGGATCCACGAGTGCCGTCACTCCTTTCCCCCTCCGAGTCCCGCCAGGGACTTACTGCCGAAGTACTCCTTGACGAGGGCGTCAGCGCCTCGCCATACCTGATGCACCGAGCAAGCGCCCATACGCTGGCACCAGTCGGGGTCGGCCGTGCAGATGTTGAGGGCGATGGGTCCTTCGACCGCTTCGATCACGTCGAGGAGGGTGATCTCCGAGGCGGGTCGCGCGAGAGAGAGGCCCCCGGTCGCACCCCGCTTGGTGTGAGCGAGGCCAGCTGCGACGAGTTCGCGCTGGATGCCGCGAGCGAAGGCGTAGGGGACCTGCTGGCGCTCGGCGAGCTCGCGAACGGAAACCGGACCGCCGCCCGCCTCGGCGAGGGCGAGCATGAGGCGAATCGCATAGTCGGTCCGGCGCGTGATCTCCACGGTGTCCCAACCTCGGGGCTGTTGCTTCCGAGGAAATGCTATCTATGCGATATCAATTTGTCGAGAGGTGCCTTCAGCGAGTTCTCGACTCGACGACCCGAGTCATCGCCGCCGACGATGACGGATGAACCTGTAGAAGAACGAGGTACCGACCGCTGCGGCGCTGACCAGCGCCAGCGTGGCGAACACCCGGAGGAAGTTGGGGAGCCACTCCACGGTGAGCAGCTGCGAGAAGCCGATGACGAAGGCCGCGACGATCAGTGCGAACGCGAGGCGGTCGGCGACCTCCTGTGCGCGTTCCATCAGGTCGTCGTAGTCCGTCAGGCGCATGCCCATCTTGAGCTCGCCGTGCGCTGCTTGCCGAGCAAGCATATCGAGCGAGTCGGGCAGACGGGACAGCGTGCGCGTCAGGCGACGGGCCGCACGGCTCATCTGCTCGAACACGCGGGAGGGCTGCATGCGCTCCTTGACGAGATCTTGGGCAAATGGAGCGGCTGCCGCGGCGAAGTCGAACTCCGGGTCGAGTTCTCGGCCGATGCCTTGAAGCACGGCGAAGGTGGCAAGCAGTACGACGAAGTCGCTGGGCACGCCGAGGTGCTGATCGCGAATGAGGCCCATGACGTCGTTCACGATCTCGCCGATGTCGATGCGCCGAAGCTCGACACCGTGGTAGTGGTCGATGATGCGGGTGACCTCCCGGCGGAGCTCCGCCTCGTTCACCGCCTCGGGGCTCGTGGTCATGTCGAGCAGCGCATCTGCGGCGAGCGGCGCGTCGTGGTCGACGGCGCCGACGAGCAGGTCCGCAAGCTTCTCGCGCGACTGCTGCGACACTCGCCCGACTCTGCCGAAGTCGGTGAAGCCGACTCGGTTGTCGGGCAGCGCGAAGAGGTTGCCCGGATGGGGATCGGCGTGGAACACGCCCACCTGGAAGATCTGCTTCAGATAGCAGACGATGCCCCGCTCCGCCAGTACGGCGCGGTCGAGTCCCGCGGCGTCTACCTCGTCGAGGCGATTGAGCCGGACGCCGTCGACGAACTCGAGCGTGAGCACGCGCGTGGTGGTGAAGTCCCAGAACACCCGAGGAATCATGCAGGTGTCGTCGTCGGCCAGCGCGCGCCTGATGTGTTGCGCATTGTCGCCCTCGGTCAAGTAGTCGACCTCTTCGCGGAGCGCGTGGGCGAACTCGGTCGCGATTCCCACGATGTCGATCCCACTGCCGACGTCAGTGTGGTCGGCGACCCAGCGGGCCTGGGTCAGGAAGATGTCGATGTCGGTGTCGATGATCTCGCGCACGCCCGGTCGTTGGACCTTGACCGCGACTTTCTCACCGCTCGGAAGCTTGGCTACATGGACCTGGCCCAGCGAAGCCGAGGCGATCGGCGTCGGATCGAACTCCGGGAAGACGTCTTCGAGCGGCGAGTCGAACTCGGTCTCGACGACCAGTCGCACCTGATCGAAGGTGATCGGAGGAACCTCGTCCTGTAGCTTGCGCAACTCGGAGAGAAGTGGCTCGGAGACGATGTCGGGGCGCGACGAAAGAGCCTGTCCGACTTTGATGAAGGTGGGGCCAAGCCGCTCGATCGCACGCCGGGCGTGGACCTCGATCGGAAGGGCGTCAGGACCGTGGCGGCTCAGCCTTGTCGGCACGAACCGCCTCAACCCCAACATATCGATGTTGGCGTACAGACCCTCATCGGCAAGCACTCCCGCGATCTCGCGGTAGCGCTTGAGGTGCTTGCCGACTCTGGGCGGCGTGAGCGATGGAGTCACGACACCTCGACTCTCTCGGCTCGACGCCGCCTAGGGGATATACGGCTCTGCGTCGCCGACAGGGGCACCCTTCATCAGGAGCTGCTTGATCTCGGCGATCTCGCCTTCGATTCGTGCGACGTCGGCCTTGGTGGCGAAACCTGCGAAGCCCGCCGCCTTGGTCGTGCCCTCGCCTGCCTTGTCCTGCAGGCCCTTGGTACTCTCATCGGCACGACGAGCGAGGTCCTGCGCGAACTTGGTCGCGTCCTGCTGGCTCATCTTGCCGCGCTCGACGAGGTCCTTGGACAGCGACTCGACGGCGTCCTTGGTAGCCGATGCGGCGCCCAAGCCGAGAAGGAACACGCTCTCGATGAACCCGGCGTCGGTCGTGACAGACTCGTTGCGCACTTCGTCGGTGGCCGGATCCTCCACGGGAGTGCTTTCGGTGCTATCGGCCATGGCTGCCTCCTCCTAGGGTCCCTATGACCCGTCGTCCCTATGGTAAGGGTATACCCGACCAGCCGTTTATGCTTCCCGAACAGCGGGATTCAAGACACCGAACAGCGCCCCAAGCAAGACGGGCATCGCAGCGATGAGGATCGACAGCACGATCCCGATACGCTCGATCATGACTCCGGCCAGCAGCATCCCCGTGACCGAGAGAACCGCGGTGAGGGTGCCTCGTGCGGCGAGCACGCGGCCGCGCAGCGAATCGGGGGTGAGCCGCTGGACCAGCGTGATGCTCGGCACGAGGAACCACATGTTGGCGACGCCGGTGACCGCGAGCAGGGGAACCGCGTAGGCGATCCGGTCCGCCAGCGCGAGCCCCGCAAGTACGACACCGAACACGACCATCGCCGAGATGATCTTCCAACCGTCGTTGAGACGGCGGGGAAGTGCGACGGTGAGCGATCCGACGAGGAGCCCGACGGTGATCGCGACGTCGAGCGCGGCGAGCCCCCTCGCACCTGCGTTGTAGCGGTCCAACGCGAGCAGGTAGAGCGTCGTGAGCGCGAACCCGAATCCGAGTGCCGCGGTGGTCCACACCGCCAGCAGCCCCCGCATGGTGGGATTGCCCGCAATGAAGCGCATGCCGTCGAGTACTTCCTTGGTGAGCTTGGTGTCGACGTCGGTCGCCTCGGCGGCTCGCGGTTGGGGACGGAACCGGATGAGCGCGATCGCTGCTGCCGAGAACAAGAACGTCGCCGAGTCGAGCCAGAACGCACGTTGGTATCCCAGCACGGCGACGAGTGCCCCGGCGAGGCCCAGGCCTAGCAGCTCGGCCGCGGACGTACTCGCCTGGTCGAGGGAGTTCGCGGGCAGGAGCTCGTCCTCGCCCACGAGTTCGGCGATGAGCGTCTGCTTGGCCGGCTGGAAGAACAGCCCGATCGTCGCCACCGCGAAGGCGATCAGGTACGCAAGGTAGACGCTGGTCTGGACGGCGAGGGGTACCCCGAGGACGAGCACCGCGCGCGCAAGGTCGGAGGCGATCATCGTCCGCCGCTTGTCCCACCGGTCGACGTAGGCGCCTGCCGCGAGGCCGAACAGCAGCGCGGGGAGCGCGGTCATCGCGAGCATCAGCCCCATCTGGAGTGCGGAGCCGGTGATGACGTACACCATCACGCCCATCGCGATCTGGTGCAGCTTGTCACCGATGACCGACACGAGCTGACCGACCCACAGTTTGCGGAAGTCGGAAAGTCGGAGCGGAGCCCAGATCGACGCGTTCACCGGTCCCCCTTGGCGAGTGGCGCACCAAACCCCGACAGCTGAAATGGATGGTGCAGGCCGGCCGAAGGTCGCGGCCGTCGTTATCCGGCGCGACCGTGCGGGCGATCGGTTCGCCTCGCGACGGTCACGGCCTGCAAGTATATCCGAGACACCTGATCAAAAGCCGCCTCATGCCCGTACCAACGTTGTCCGATAACTCAAGAGGACGAGAGTGCTGCGCGGGATGTCCCGCGATGGGCGCACTGACGCCGCGCGGCAAAGGGCATACGGGGGAGGCGCCACGACGGCCCTCCCAGTGCACAGAGGGGGCGCAACCCATGACCATGGACGTGAAGACGGACCAGATGATCGCCCTGGTATTGCAGATCAACGGCTTTGCCAAGACCGATGACCTGCACACGTTGCCGCCGGACGAGCGGGCCATCGCCCTGCGGTCGTACTACCAGGACCACGCGGGCAACAGCGAGCTTCACTGGCGCGGCGAACAGCTGTGGTCGGGAACCGCGGGCCCCGATACCTCCTTCTTCGCCGACATCCCGGCCGAGACCGCCCCGACGACGTCCACTGTCGGCGCGGCCGCCGAAGCCGGCTCACCGTACGGGGAGTCCTACGCGGCGCCGGCTCCGTCCAGCGTGGACGTCTACGGCGATCTCACCACGGCGGCTCAGCCGGACGCGGTCGGCGTTGCGACGCTCGGCCCCGCGCTCGCGGCCTCAACGTTCGGTGAAAGCGCCGTACCCGAGACGGCCGTGGCGCCGACGCCGCTCTCCACAGAGCCCATCTTCGCCGAGCCCGACGCCTATACGCCTCCTGTTGACTCGCGCCTCGAGACGGACTTCTTGCCCGACCGGGTCACCGCCCCTGCGGTGGTCATGCCGGATGAGTCACGGGTGAGCCCGTGGTGGTGGGTTCTCGCCATTCTGTGGGCGCCCCTCGGCGGGCTGGTAGGCTACCTCGTCATGAAGGGCACGAACCCGAGCGGGGCTGCCAAAGTGCTCAAGGTCAGCCTCCTGGTGTGGGGCGTGTCTATCCTGGTAGGCGTGATTCTCGGCGTGCTGCCGTTCCTACTGGGGTAGTCGGGCGCCACTACCACAGGGCGGCCACCGCGGGAACGGAGCGGCGATCGACGAGCTGCAGGGCGTCCTGGCTGCAGTGGGCCCGGCACACCCCGCATCCCCAGCAGTCCTCGGCGCGAGGCGCGAACGTCTGCATCTCGGTCTTCTCGACTGCGTCGAACGGACACGCTTTGGCGCAGCGGCCGCACGACGTGCACTTCTCGGCGTCGGCCACGGCGACCCACTCGCCGCGCCACATCACCTTCATCTCGTAGCTCTTGGTGAGGCGCATCGCCATGCAGCCGCTCTCGAGGTTGCAGTTGCAGATGGCGGCAGCGAAGGGCGTCTGGAACGTCCAGATGGAGTGCATCAGCCCGTTGCCCTCGCACTCGCGGAGCAGCTGCATCGCCTCGGCCTTCTCCACCCGGTGGAAGTCGTCGAGGTCCGGCCCGGCAGCGTAGTCCTTGAATCCATCAGTGATGTAGGGCTCGATCGGCTGCGTCGTGACGAGCATACAAACCTCGTCCGCGCGCTGGCCCGGGGCGTGCATCCGGCAGATGCACGGGATGGTCGTGACCGAGGTGGCGATGTCGAGGATCTGCGCGCACTCCTCGATAGGCACCGGCTGGCCGAAGTGGTGTTCCTGCTGGCGCTTCGAGAGCATCGACTTGGCTGCGCGCTCGATCGGCGTGGGCAACTTGCCGAGAAGTTCCATCCCCGTCACTGCGTTCGCACGCTTCTGGTCGAACCCGCTGATGAAGTCGTGGATGTACTCCCGCCGACGGACGTCGCTCTGGAGGTCGTAGGAGTAGTTCTTGGCGTTGAGGTACCAGCGCTTGCCTTCACCGTGCTCTACACAGAACCGGCACATGCGGGATGCCTCCTCGGCGGGGTGCGTGGCGTGTGTGTGCGTCGCACCAATCGTACCCGACGTGGCGGCCGGCCACGGGCTTCTTCGGACAGCACTTCAGAGAGTGTGGGGATGCAACGAATGAACGTCCGAATCCGCCAGGGACTCGGCGTGAGGGGAGCGCAGGCGGATGGCGTTCGAACCGCGGGG